>JBFHXN010000188.1:0-5555 GCA_041598955.1 Desulfuromonadales bacterium
GATTAGACGGTGACCGGCATATCGGATAGGGCGGTCACCGTGATATCTGATATACCGGTCACCGGCATATCGGTTGAAAAATCCAGGGATTCCAGTATCTTAAAAATTAGGAAAAAACAATAACAAATTGCGAAAAATGGAGGCGCCTATGTCGGAGGTTTCCCAGCCCCTGGTTTTGGATCCCACCTTTTGGAAAGCCTATGAAGGATCCCTGATGCGCCTCCGGATACTCCCTGCCCATTACAAGTGGTACAAGAAGTGGTGCAAGGAATTCGTCAAATTTATCGCACCGAGGGAGTTGACGGATTGCCTGCCGAAACATGTTTCGGAATATCTGGAGAGCCTGCGAAGCAATCCGGAAATCAAGGATTGGCAGTGCGCCCAGGCTCGCTCGGCTCTCTGGTGCCTCTTTCATGACCTGCTGGCTCTTCCCTGGGCCAACCCTGAAAAGGGCCGATCTCCTTCGACCACCTCCTGCTGGAAATCCCCTGCGTCCGTCTCCCGGTTGTCGAGTGAACACCAGGCGACTCTGAGGAAGTTGAAGAGCACTCTGGTCGGCAGGCAATACTCCAAGAGGACGATCGCGGCCTACCACGATTGGGGGATGCGTTTTCTGGCCTTTTATCCGAAGCGCCGGATTGCGGATCTCGATGCCTCTTCGGTGAAGGCCTACCTGACGGCCCTGGCCGAGGATCATCAGGTGGCGGTCAATACTCAGAAGCAGGCGCTCAACGCCCTGGTCTTTCTCTTTCAGGAATCGGAGGGGCGCTCCCTGGGGGATTTCTCTGATTTCACCCGGGCGAGAAAGCCGATCAAGGTGCCTGTGGTGCTGAGCCGGGAGGAGGTCTCGGCCCTGTTGCGGGAGATATCGCCCCCCTTTGCCCTGATCGGAAGTCTTATCTACGGCGCCGGCATGCGTCTGATGGAGGTGACGCGGTTGCGGATCAAGGATGTCGATTTTGCCCACGGGCAGATCCTGGTGCGGGATGGCAAGGGGCGCAAGGATCGCGTGACCGTGCTGCCCGAGATCTGCCGTGAGCCCCTCGAGCGTCAGATCGAGGAAGCGCGGCGGATTCATGCCGAGGATCTGGGGCGGGGATACGGTGATGTCTGGCTCCCCGCGGCCCTGGGGAAAAAGTACCCCGGGGCCGGGACCGACTGGCGCTGGCAGTATGTCTTTCCCGCCTCGCGGATCAGCTTCGACCCGGAGTCGGGGAGGATCCGCCGCCATCACCTGGACGAGTCGGCCATTCAGAAGGCCGTGCGGGACGCGGCGCTGAAGGCCGGGCTGAGCAAGACGGTCACCCCCCACACCCTGCGCCACTCCTTTGCGACACATCTGCTCGAGTCGGGCTACGACATTCGCACTGTGCAGGAGCTGCTGGGGCACAGCGACGTGTCAACCACCATGATCTACACCCACGTGATGAACCGGCCGGGGCTGGCGGTCAAAAGCCCCGTCGATGCCGGGCGTGGCGGCCAACTTGCCCTGGCTCAGGAAATCTCCTGCCGGATCATCCAGGACATTGCTCCCCCCTTGCCCGACCGGGCCGACCTGTGAAAAAAGAAAAGCCGCCCGGCAGCGATGCTGCCGAGGCGGCTTGTGGTCAGGCTCTCCCTGGGATGGGTCCCCGGTTCATTCCCCCTCCGTGACGTCAATCCAAAATCATTAGCACTTCATACTTCTTTTTGCCCCCGATTGCAATAGCCAAAGGCAAGTGGTTGGGCCGTGGAGCGCGTATTCAGATCCTTCGTGAATACCTTCGGTCCAGGGGTCAATACCCCGGTGGCAGGATATCCCGAGAGATCCTTTCCGCGGAGCTGCTTCTCCAGAGTCCAAGGGATTGGACGGTGGGGGCTCCGAGGTCGAGGTTGCTGCACCAGCCCAGATTGACCGTCATTTCCTTCGGCGCCGGGAAGTTGGAAAAGAAGGTGGTCAGGTCGCTGGAGGGGAGAAGCTCTGCAGCCACGAACGCGGCCCTGGCCTTGACCCTGGGCTCTCCCAGGCGGTTTCGTCGTCCCCATTTGACGATGTAGTCGTCACAGGCGCGAGCATTGGCCAGGGGCCTTGGAAGGAAGGCGATATCCCGGTCGATGTCGAAGTGGTATTTCATCATGGCCTCTTCGAACAGTATGGCGACATCCTCACGGGGGGTGGCGTAGGCATAGGGCCAATTGGCCGCGTCGAGGTGGAAGTCGTTTCCCACAAAGGACGCCGTGTAATTTGATTGGGCCGCACTGACCGGTTCACCGAAGTAGAGCACCCGCGCCAGAGCTTTCCAGACCTGGGAGGTGAGGGGGGCGGATTCCTCAAGTTGCAGGGATATCCTGTAGGGGTCCAGTGTCCTGACTGCTTCGCGAGGGGTCTGGGACCGATCGAGCGAGGCGATCCGCGACGGGGGAACCATGTCATTGGCATGGGCCAGTTCGTGGTAGAGAAGCGCCGCCAGGGGGTAGAGGATATCGTTGATCTGGCGGGTCTCGGTTCCATCGAGGGAGTAGTAGTAATAGGCGTAATCGCTGTTCTTGACATATCTCCAGGCCTGCAGGAACTGCAGGGCCTGTCCGTAATTGCTTCGGAAATCGGCGACCCTCGAGATGGTCCCTTTTTCCTCGAGGGTCAGCCAGAGATAGGCGGGGTCGATGTAGATGGCCGCGGTGTTGGAAGAATAGTAGGCGGGCCGGATGTCGTCGTCGATGACGATGGCCGTGACCCCCTTGAGAAGGGTCTTGATATCCGGGGGGAGAAGCTCGAGTGCTTCCAGGAACCGGTCCCCCATCCAGGGATGGGACACCACAAGGCGGTCGGCGATATCCTGTGTGGTGGGGGCGGCGGTGGCCTGCCCGATCAGGGGCAGGGCTTCCATGATGCAGAGCTCAGCCTCGCTTTCGGCGATGGCGCAATCCCTCAGGAAGGGCTCGTAGGGGGTCGAAGAGGAGTAGGCGAGGGTGTTCGAGAGGTCCGGCGGGGTAAACTCCCCGCCAGGAGTCTGGGGGTGATGGGAGCCGCCGTCGCCGCCGCAGCTGGTGAGAAGTATCGCGATCAGAAGAAAAAATGCGTGGTGTCTCAATGGTGAGCCCTCCCGGGAAATCGGATCAAGGTCAGGCGAAGTCCCTGCCTGCTATGGACATTTGATGGGATTGTAGAGCCGCCCTTTGAAAAAGTGCTATCGGCGCTGTTTGGATCGGTATTGCAGGGAAAGGGTGGCTCCCTCTCATGGCCCGGAGGACGGCGCTGCATTGAACATCCAATTCGCGTCCTTTCCTGGAGAGTGGAGAATTTGAAGAGCTGGTGACAATAAGCGGCCTGAACAGTCAGATGCTGTTCAGGCCGCTTGGTTTTTGCAATGGCAGAGGTAGGGCTTTGGGTTCCATTGTGTCCCGGGCAATAGAGGGTGAATTCTATTTACCCTTTTTGACGGGGGATTTCAATCCGAAAATATCCCGATGGAAATCCGCGGGACTATGCGCACTCGCTGTAGCCGCAGGCGTGGCAGACGGAGCAGCCCCCCTCGTGCTCGACGGGGCCTCCGCACTCGGGGCAGGCGCCGCCGGACTGGCTGTGGGGAGCCATCTCCCCCTCCTGGACCATATGCATCTGGATGGCCTTGGCCACGGCGTCGGCGCAGCTGGTGATGCGGTTGTCGCCGAAGCCGGCGGGCTTGTGGCAGGTGATGCCGATCATCTGCTTGACGGCCTGGCGGGCCTGCACGCCGCTTCTCCAGGCCAGGGAGACGAGCCGGCCGATGGCCTCGCACTGGCTGGCCGCGCAGCCGCCGGCCTTGCCCATGGTGGTGAAGAGCTCGAAGAGTCCGTCGTTGTCCTCGTTGATGGTGACGTAGAGGGGGCCGCAGCCGGTCTCCATCTGGTAGGTGGCCCCTTTGAGGGCCCGGGGGCGCTCCCGCTTGCGGCCGGCCTTGTGGCTCTCCACCGGGACCGTGTCCTCGGGGCGCTTTTCCTCCTTCTTGCCGACGGAGAGGACCTGCTGGTCCCGGGAGCCGTCCCGGTAGATGGTCACCCCCTTGCAGCCCGAGCTCCAGGCGAGGCGGTAGACGGTGGCGACCTCGTCGCGGGTGGCGCTGTGGGGGAAGTTGACGGTCTTGCTGACGGCGTTGTCGGTGTGTTTCTGGAAGGCCGCCTGCATCCGGATGTGGTCCTCGGGGGTGATGTCGTGGGCCGTGAGGAAGACGGCCCGCACCTCCTCGGGGATTTCGGGGATGTCCTGCACGGTGCCGTGCTCGGCGATCTTCTGCATCAGCTCCTTGGAGTAGAAGCCCCGCTCCCGGGCAATGCTCTCGAAGAGGGGGTGGACCTCGACGAGGATGTCCTTGTCGAGGACCTGGCGCACATAGCTGACGGCGAAGAGGGGCTCGACGCCGGAGGAGGCGTTGGCGATGATGGAGATGGTGCCCGTGGGGGCGATGGTGGTGCTGGTGGCGTTGCGGACCGCCTTGCCCCCTTTCTTGTCGAAGATGCTCCCCTTGAAATTGGGGAAGGGGCCCCGCTCGGCGGCCAACTCGACGGAGGCGGCGCGGGCCTCGTCGGTGATGAATTTCATGAGCTTCTCCCCCAGTTCGGCCGCCTCGGGGGCGTTGTAGGGGATGCCGAGGAGGATCAGCAGGTCGGCCCACCCCATGACGCCGAGGCCGATCTTGCGGTTGGCCAGGGTCATCTCGGAGATCTGGGGGAGGGGATAGTTGTTGACCTCGATGACGTTGTCGAGGAAGCGGGCGGAGAGGCGCACGGTCTTTTTGAGCTTCTCCCAGTCGAGCTTGCCGTCTTTGGTCATGGTGGCGAGGTTGATGGAGCCGAGGTTGCATGATTCGTAGGGGAGCAGGGGCTGCTCGCCGCAGGGGTTGGTGCTTTCGATCTCGCCGACCTGGGGGGTGGGGTTGTCGCGGTTGAGCCGGTCGAGGAAGATGATCCCCGGCTCGCCGTTGGCCCAGGCCATCTCGACGATATGCTCGAAGACCTTGCGGGCGGAGAGCTTCTTGACGGGCTTGCCGCTGCGGGGGTTGACGATGTCGTAGTCGGCGTCCTTCTCCACGGCCTCCATGAAGGCCTCGGTGAGTCCCACGGAGATGTTGAAGTTGGTGAGCACCGTCTGGTCGCGCTTGGCCATGATGAAGTCCATCACGTCGGGGTGGTCGACGCGCAGGATCCCCATGTTGGCCCCCCGGCGGGTCCCCCCCTGCTTGATGGTCTCGGTGGCGGCGTCGAAGACCTTCATGAAGGAGAGGGGGCCCGAGGAGACGCCGGTGGTGGAGCGGACCACGTCGTTGGTGGGGCGCACCCGGGAGAAGGAGAAGCCGGTGCCGCCGCCGCTCTTGTGGATGAGGGCGGTGTTCTTGATGGCCTCGAAGATGCTCGCCAGGGAGTCCTCCACCGGCAGGACGAAGCAGGCCGAGAGCTGTCCGAGTTCGCGGCCGGCGTTCATCAGCGTCGGCGAGTTGGGCAGAAACTCGAGCGAGGTCATCATCTGGTAGAATTCGGCCGCCAGGGCCTCCGGGTCGTTGCCGGTGTCAAGCCTGGCTTCTGCGGAGGCGATAGCTTGC
>JBFHXN010000189.1:0-5535 GCA_041598955.1 Desulfuromonadales bacterium
GCGTCGGCCGTCTCCGCCCGTCCGGCGTAGAGGTCGACGAAGAGCTCGGCTTGGGCCGGTGCGGCCAGCGCGCCGAAGGTGAGAGCCAGCAGGAGCAGAGGGAAAAGAGCGCGATTCATAAAATCCTCCTGTCGATGAAAAGCGAATGGGATGAAACAGGGCTCATTCTGCCCCAGGTCCTGCGGTGGTTCCAAGGAAAAAATGAACCCTGCGGTTGGACTCAGGGGTCCTCGTCCTCCGAAGAGTCCCTGCGGCGAAAGAGTGGGGCCAGGGCCAGGACGAGCAGGGCAACGAGAAGCAGGGCGGCCAGAACGGCCGCGATGCGGTCGATGAGGGGACTGCCTTCGGCGGCAATCTCGCTGAAAAGGACTCCGACACTGAAGAGGGGCATGGGCGACACGCAGGGGTGAGGGGCTGTCAGGGGGTGAAACGGCTCTCTGCTGTGGTCAGCCCAGGTTGTTGCGCACGAAGCGGCGCCCGAGGTAAAGCCCGAGGGAGGAGCCGACCACGGAGAGCATGTAGGCGGTCATCAGGCCGACCTTGGCACCGAGCCACCAGCCGAGGCTGCCGCCGATGGAGATGTAGAGCATCACGACGAAGGCTTTCATCGGTTTCCCCCCCCTACTTGCCCCTTCGGGTCAGAAAGCGGTCGAGCTGGTTGGCAAAGGCCATGCGGTCCCCCGGGTTGAAGGCTGGGGGTCCCCCCGTCTCCACGCCGGCCCCCCGCAACTCGTCGAGGAGGTTGCGGATGGCGAGGCGCTCGCCGATGTTGTCGCTGGTGAAGAACTCCCCCCGGGGGTCGAGGGCGAACCCTCCCTTGTCGATGACCCGGGCGGCCAGGGGGATGTCGGCCGTCACCACCAGGTCGCCCTCGCGGAGGAGCTCCACGATCTTCCCGTCGGCCTCGTCGAGCCCGCCGGGAACCTGCAGGGAGCGGATCTGGCTCCTGGGCGGGGTGGGCATCGGCTTGTTGGCGACCAGGGTCATGGGGATCCCCCTCTTCTCGGAGGCCCGGAAGAGGATCTCCTTGATGACCCGGGGACAGGCGTCGGCATCAACCCAGATCTGCAGGGAGGTCATTCGGAAACCTTTCCCCGCAGGGTCTTCACCTGACCGCGCCTCGTTTTTCCTTCCAGGCGGCGGGTTTTGGCCCCCTTGCTCGGCTTGGTCGGTTTGCGGCTGCGGGGTGTCACCGTCACCGTCAGCAAAAGCTGCTGCAGGCGCTTGAGGGCTTCCTGGCGGTTGCGCTCCTGGCTCCGGTATTGCTGGGACTTGAGGATGATCACACCCTCTCGGGTGATGCGCTGATCCTTCAGGGCGAGGAGCCTCTCCTTGAAGAGCTCCGGCAGGGAGGAGGCCCGGATGTCGAAGCGCAGATGGACGGCCGTGGCGACCTTGTTGACATTCTGCCCCCCGGCCCCCTGGGCTGGGATGGCCGTCATCTCGATTTCGTGGAGGGGGAGGCTCACCTCCCGGGTGATGCGAAGCATAGGCGGTTCCTGGTCAGGAAGGGGTCGTCCCGGATGGGGATGGACCATCACTGGTGAGGGGTTTTCTCAGATGAACCGGCGTTGCCGGCCGGCGCCGGATCTTCAGGTTGAGGATTTCCACCGCCACGGAGAAGGCCATGGCGAAGTAGATATATCCCTTGGGGATGTGGAAGCCGAGACCGTCGGCGACCAGAGTCACCCCGATCAGGATCAGAAAGCTCAGGGCGAGCATTTTCAGGGTGGGGTGGGCATCGACGAAGTCGCTGATTCTGCCGGCCGCAGCCATCATCACCAGAACGGCGAGGATGACCGCCGTCACCATCACCCCCAGGTCCTTGGCCATTCCGACGGCGGTGATCACCGAGTCGAGGGAGAAGATGATATCGAGCACCGCGATCTGGGCCAGGATGCCGGCAAAGGAGGAGGCGACACGCCCCTCGGCGTGCCCCTCCACCCCCTCGAGGCTGTCGTGGATCTCGAAGGTGCTCTTGACCAGAAGGAAGAGCCCCCCTCCGAAGAGGATCAGGTCCCGCCCCGAAAAGGGGTGGTCGAAGAGGTGGAAGAGGGGCCGGGTGAGCCCCATGACCCAGGAGAGGCAGAAGAGCAGCAGGATGCGGCTGATCATGGCCAGGGAGAGGCCAATAAATCGGGCCCGGGGCCGCTGCTCCTCCGGGAGGCGTCCGACCAGGATGGAGATGAAGATGATGTTGTCGATCCCCAGAACGATCTCGAGGGCGGTCAACGTGGTCAGGGCCAGCCAGGCCTGCGGGTCGAAAATCCAGTCCATGGAACTCCTCGGTTCATCAAAGGGGGGGAAGGGCGGGGAGCGATTATAGCAGCAGAGGGCGGGGGGGAAAAAGGGCAAAAAAGAGGCGCTTCGCTTCAGGCGGGGAGGTTGAGGGAGAGAAGGATCAGCTCGGCGGGGCCCTCGTTGCGGTAGCCATGCTCCTCCCCCGGATCGAACCGGATGGAGGTTCCGGGCCCGGCCCGGCGCTCCTCCCCCGAGGCGTGGATGACCGCCTCGCCGGAGAGGAGGTAGAAGAGGTGGCCGTAGGGGTCCCGGTGGGGGGGAAACGCCCCCCCCGCCTCGACCCGGGTGAGAACGACCTTCACCGGGCCGTCGAAAAGGATGCGCCCGAAGACCCCGCGGGTCAGCTCGGGGCGCACCGGCGTCCAGGGGAGGTTGGCGGCATCAATGAATCGGTCCATGGCCCTCTCCTCGGGGGCGGCAGAGCGGACGATGAGGTTCTTCAGGCTACGGCAGGCCCCGGACCGAGTCGAGTACCACCTGGGAGAGGGCTTCCGATTCCTCCCGGTCCTCCTCCTGGTGCAGGACGATGACCGACAGGAGCCTTTTTTTGCTCTCCAGCACGTGCACCTGGTAAACCATCCGGTCCCCGTCCTCGTCGAGGTAGTCGATCACCTGCCGGGTTCCCTTGGCGTGGGTGAAGGTGACCGGCTTGGCCTTGGCGCGGCGCAGATCCTCGGCCACACCCCTTCGCGCGCTCTCCTCGAGCCCCTTGATCAGCCCTGCCAGGGTCGACTTCAGAGCCAGGGGGGAGGTCGCTCCATGGTCGGTGAGAATGACGGCAAAGCCCGAGCCGTGCATCAGGACGATCTGCCGCTCCTCCTCGGCGAAGTCGTCCTTGAGGGAGTAGCCCGTGTCGTAGCTGAAGGCAAAGGTGCCGGTGCCGTAAGGCTGGATGCGGGGTTCGCCGAGTTCCACCCGCAGGGTTCGGCCGTCCTTGAGGGTGACCTTGTGCTCGGTGCCCCCCGGCAGTTCGAAGCGCTCGCCGTCGAGGACCACCTCGTAGGTCTTGGCGGTCCCCTCCGGCTGCGCCAGGAGGGGGAGGGGAAGGAGCAGGGGGGCGAGCAGACACAGGATGGGCAGTCGGGAGAAGATCTGGCTCACGGTCGATCCTTTCGCAAAAAGTGGGCTGCGGTTGGCATCTCGGGCTGATGGGTGAAGCTCAGGCCGCAGGAAGCTGTCTCACTGGCCGAGGAGGTTTTTGAGAGCCTCGCCGGCGCCTTCCCCGAGCTTCTCGTCGACCTTCCGGCCGGCCTCCCCGAGCTTCCCCCGCAGGGCCTGTTCGGCCCCCTTGCGGGCTGCCGTCTGCTCCAGGTTTTTCACCATGGCGGCCAGGACCGTCTCCCCCAGGGCCTCGGGGGTGATCCCCTCCTTCCCCCCGAGGTTGGTCAGGGTCAGGGGAGGCAGCGTCGCCTCCTCGACCTTCCCGCCGAGGAGGGTGAGATCGAGGATTCCCTTTGCGGAGGCGATGGTCAGGCGCTTGACCTTGATCCGAAGGGGCTTCTCTTCCTTGCCCCCCTTTTCCCGGGCCGCTCCTTTTCGAGCCCGCGAAGAGCCCTGGAGGTTTGCCTTGAGCACATCGAGGTTGGAGCGGATCTGGGCGTCGACCTCGTAGCGGAAGCTCGACGCACCGATGCGGATCTCCTCGATCACGGGAACCTCCGAGGCGAGGGTGGAGGTGTCGAGGTCGAGGGTGATCTCCCCGAGGGTGAAGATCGGCTCCCGGCTGAAGCCCTCCGGGTTGGCGACGGTGAGCCCGAGGACCGAGCCGCGACCCTCCTTCAGGCCGATGTCCACCGACTGAACCCGCACCCGGGTGCCGGCCGCCTGGGAACCGTATTTCTCGATGGCCGCCTCGACCAGGGCGTCGAGATTCTGCAGCAGATAGAAGACTCCGGCGGCGAGGATGACGATCACGGCGCCGAGGATGGCCAGGGTGAGTTTGCCTTTTTTCATAAAACCCTCCGGGGGAGATGGATGACAGGATTGGGCGGTGGGATTGGCCCCTCAGGCCTGCTCCCCGCCGCGCTGGCGGATCAGGCGGTTCATCACCTTCACCACCAGAAAAACGCTCAGGGCGACGACCAGGAACTCGATCAGGGTGTTGACGAAGGCGCCGTAACGGATCGCCACGGCGGGGAGCACCTCCCCCGCGGCCGAGACCGCCGGATCCTTCAGAACCATCTGCAGGTTCTTGAAGTCGACCCCGCCGATCATCAGGCCGATGGGGGGCATGATCAGGTCACCGACGATGGACTGGACCACCTTGTTGAAGGCGGCGCCGAGGATGATTCCCACGGCCATGTCGAGGGCGTTCCCCTTGACGGCGAATTCCTTGAACTCCTGAAGCATCCCCATGGGGCCTCCTGGAAGCTGCCGGTGAAAAAGCACCGGGAGATTTTATGCCTTCATTGCCGCCGAAGCAAGGAAGAGAACCCTGGAGAGGAACTCACGGGGAGAGCTCTCCATCCGGTCGGGTGAGGGGATCCTGCTCGACGGTGGTCAGTCCATTGAGGGGAAACCCGAATCCCTCGGCCAGTCCCAGAAGGCGTTTCACCGTCTCTTCCTGGAGGACGGGGGTTCTGGAGAGGATCCAGAGATAGTCCCGGTTCGGCCCGCAGACCAGAGACCAGGAATAATCCGCCTGGTCCAGGGCGATGATGTTGTAGGCCCCGTAGAAAGGGCCGAAGAAGGAAACCTTGAGGCGGCCCAGTGACGGGTCCCCGACGGGGTAGGCCTTGCCGCTGGCCTCTTTCCATTTTCCCTCCCCCCGGTGGTAGCCGCGGTTGACCACGTCGATCCCTCCGTCCAGACGTCGGGAATAGGTTGCCGAGACGTGGCTGAGTCCCCTTTCGTAGGGATGGTCGAGGCGGGCGATCTCGTACCAGGTTCCCAGGTAACGCTCGAGGTCGACCCCTTTCACGGCGGTGACCCCGTCTGGAAGCCGGACGCAGGAGGAGGTGATCAGGGTCAGCAGCATCAGCAGAAGGAACCGCTTCATTTCTCCACCTTTCTTCCCTTGAAAAGGTAAGTCCGTCCCATCACAGCGGCTTTTGCCCGGGGCGGAAGATCTCCCTGAGGAATTCCTCCATCGCCTGCCACGACTCGGCGTCGGCCCTGGCGTCGTAAGCGAGGGGGAGGTTGAAGGTCTTGCCGAACTCGTCCGCCTTGGGATTGGTGAAGCTGTGCCTGGCGCCGGGGTAGTTGACGAAGCGGTAGTCGATGTCGGCCTGCTCC
>JBFHXN010000190.1:0-5488 GCA_041598955.1 Desulfuromonadales bacterium
ATTACAAGTCAGCTGCTCTACCTATTGAGCTACGCCAGCACGAGGGGGGATATATACAACAGCGATTTTCAAAATGCAAGGAAAAATTTCGCTATTTTTCCCCTTTCGACAACCAGTCAGCGGCGAAGGAGACTAGGGCATTCAGGGGCCCTTGTCAACCTCATTTGCAGGCATTACTTCAACGGCCCTCAGTCCTCAGGGCATCGACGGTGGAGTATATCCAGGTCCCCAGAAATACGAAAAGGGATGTCAGGGTCGGCAGGTCTGCCGAAGGCCATGCCGCAGCGGCTACGGCCAGGAAGGCTTCGAGAGAAGGCCCTGCCTCGGCCAGACCCTGCGCAGCGACAAAGGCTCTCAGGCCGGCAGCCAACAGAAGGACACCCAGAGAAGTCGCAGCCAGCACCAGGTGGCAGAGACCGGCCTTCGGGCGGCGCAGCACCAGCAGCTGCCCGGCCCCGGGGAAAACAAGGGCCGAGACCAGGGCGGCTCGCGATTCAATTCTCATCCGACTCTACCCGGCGTTGGCGCACCGCCTCGAACAGGGCGATCCCGGCCGCCACCGAGGCATTGAGAGAGGAAACCCCTCCCTGCATCGGGATCCCCAGGACATGGTCGCAGTGATTGAGCACGTTGGGACGAACCCCCTTCCCCTCGCTCCCCACCACCAGGGCGATGTCCCCGGAGAGGTCGGCCCCGTAGAGGGGCACCGATGCTCGGTCGGCAAGGGCAAAGCTCCAGACTCCGGCCTCCTTGAGCTCTTCGAGGGTGCGGGCCAGGTTGGTCACCTGGCAGACAGGCACGTGCTCCAGGGCTCCGGCGGAGACTTTGTCCACCACGGGGGTCACCGGGCAGAACCGGTCGCGGGGAACGATCACCCCGTGACAGCCGGCCGCATCGGCGCTACGGAGCAGGGCCCCGAGATTGTGGGGGTCGGTAATGCCGTCCAGGAGGAGAAAGAAGGCGCGACGGCCGGAACTCCTCCATCCCCGGAGAAGGTCCTCCAGAGAGGCGTAGGTGAAGGGCTCCACCCGCAGCACCGCCCCCTGGTGGTGGGGATGACCGGCCAGCCCGTCGAGACCGGGGCGCGGCCGGTAGCGGACGGGAACCCCCTCCTGTTCGGCGAGTTCAGCCAGTTCGGAGAGGCGGCCCGAGCGGCCCTCTTTGAGGAGGAAGAGCTCCAGGGGGCGACGGCGCCCTCCCTTGAGTCCCTCGCGTACGGGGTGAATGCCGTAGACCATATCTGCCATGATCAGCGCCGCGAAAGGGCGCCGGCCATCTCTTCGAGAATCAGGTCGGCGGCGGCCACCGGATCGGCGGCGGCTGAGATGGGACGGCCGATCACCAGAAAATCGGCTCCGGCGGTTATCGCCTCGGCAGGGGTCGTCACCCGCTTCTGGTCATCGAGAGCCGCCGTGGCGGGGCGCACCCCGGGGGTGACGATGGCGAAGTTCTCCCCACAGGCCTCCCGGATCGAGGCGACCTCCCGGGGGGAGGCCACAACCCCGTCGAGACCGGCTTCCTTGGCCAGGCGCGCAAGCCGGGGGACCATCTCGGAAACGGGCCGGTCGATGCCGATCTCGGCCAGGGTCTGATCGGTGGAGGAGGTGAGCACCGTCACCGCCAGCAACAGGGGACGCCCGGGACGGCTGCGCGGGTGGATCGCCTCCACCTCGCGCGAGAGGGCTTCCATCATCTCCCTCCCCCCCAGGGCATGGACATTGAACATCTTCACCCCCAGCCGGGTTGCCTCGGCTCCCGCCTTGGCGACCGTGTTGGGGATGTCGTGATACTTGAGGTCGAGAAAGACCTCCCCCCCCTCGGCCCGGATCATCCGCACCACGTCCGGGCCGCAGCGGGTGAAGAGCTGCTTGCCCACCTTGAAGACCCCGACCTGCTCGTGGAGCTGTTTGACCCACATTTCGGCCTCTTCAAAGCTCTCCACGTCGAGGGCGAATACCAGTCTCTCTCGAGCTGCCGACTTCATCTGTCCTTCCTCCCGGTTCTCTGCACCAGACGCCCTCCCACTTCCTGGGCCCGCTGGACAAGTTCCTTGGAGCCGGCCGCCCCCAGTTCGCGACGGGCGGCCAGACACTCCATATAGATCAGTTCGTTGAGCCCCTCGGCCAGGAGCCTTTCCTTGTCCCCCTCCTCCAGCCCCTCGAGGTTGGAAAGAATCCGGCCCCCGTCGAGGGTTCCGTCCTCGCGCAGGCCGACGTCGCGAAAGAGAAAGGAGTAGGGCTGGGGAAGGTTGCGTAGAAAGCGGCGCACCTCCTGTGGAAAGGCGGGATTGGCTGCCTCGACCTGGCGGCTGAGCAGGGAGAGGGCGCCGTTTCCGACGGAGAGCATCTCCCCCAGGGGGCCATCCACCGGCTCCGCCGAGGCCTCCTCGATGCGCACCAGCCCCTTCTCGACCAACTGGTAGAGCAGGCGCAGCCCGTCGAACTCGCCCGCGCCGCATTCCCGGAGCGCCTGGCGCACGTCTCTCTGCCCCGCCAGGATGATATCCATCATTTTCTTTTCGCCACCGGAGAGCCCGGCTCCATCCTTCCCGGTGGGGAGGGGTCGAGCCTCCAGAGAGGGGATCCGCCGCAGGAAAAGCTCCCGCTCGTCGATCCGCCTCAGCCCCTCCATGATCAGATTCTGGGTGCTCATGGAGAGCCGCACCACCTCCTCAGGCTCGAGGCTCCGCAGCTGAAAAGAGAAGCTCCCACGATGGAAGCCGAAGAGGTGATAGACGACGCTCTCGACCTGGGTGCGTGCCGCCAGCCAGAGATCCTTGGCGGTGACCGCCTGCTTCTCCACCAGGATCCGGCCGACGGAACTGCGTCCGGAGGCGAATTGCCTGACCCGCTCCAGGCTCTCCCTGTCGACCTTCCCGAGCTCGAAGAGAATCTCTCCGAGATCCTCTTCGGGAAAGGTGCTGGAGGCGAAGACGATCTCCCCCTGATTGAAATAGAGGTCCTTCCGCCCCCCGGAAAGCTCGAAGCTCAGAACCCCGGTCTTGCGGAACATGTTGCAGAAGGAGAGCAGATCCGCGACCGTCAGATCGCCAAGGACACCGGCGAGAAGAACCTCGCCCCCTCTTCCGGGCACGGCATAAAAGAGATGGCGGCTCGAGGCGGAAACCAGCTCCAGGGAACTCCCCCCGATCTCGCGGGCGGCGGTTCCGGGCACCTTCAGGCGACCGCTGCTGTCGATGGCAAGCCGGTCCATCTTCTCCCGCCCCTCCGGCACCGACTCAGCCCCTCTCCTGCCTGACCCGCTCGGCGACCCGCGGGGCCGTTTCAACCAACGGCAGAAGGGCCTTCTCCCCGCTGCGGCGATCCTGCAATTCGAGCATCCCCTCCTTGAGGCCTCGGGACCCCACCGTCACCCGCAGGGGGATTCCGATCAGATCGCCGTCCTTGAACTTGCTTCCGGGGCGCTCGTCGCGATCGTCGAGCAGGGCCTCCACCCCGAGAGAAAGCAGCTCCTCGTAAAGGGAGGTGGCGGCGGCGTGGACCTCGGCCTCCTTGGGATTGACCATGGTCACCAGCACCTCGAAGGGGGCGATGGGCATGGGGAAGATGATGCCGTTTGCATCGTGATTCTGCTCGATGGCCGCGGCTACTGTGCGCCCCACGCCGATGCCGTAGCACCCCATGTGGAGAACCCTCTCCTCGCCGCGCTCATCGAGCACCGTGGCGTGCAGGGCCTCGGCGTACTTGGTGCCGAGCTTGAAGACATGCCCCACCTCGATCCCCCGCCAGCTCTCCAGTTGCCCCTCGCAGCGCGGGCAGGGATCTCCGGCGACGGCCTCACGCAGGTCGGCGAACTGGGCCACAGAGAAATCCCGCCCAGGGTTGACTCCGGTGAAGTGAGTGTCTTTCTCGTTGGCCCCGGCGATGAAATCGGCCATGCGCCCCACCTCATGGTCGGCCAGAATGCGCAGGTCGAGCCCCACCGGTCCGGCGAAACCGCTCGGCGCTCCGGTGACCTTGAGGACGGTCTCCTCGGGGACCAGCTCCACTCCGTTGCATCCCAGAAGGCGGCAGAGCTTGATCTCGTTGAGCTCGCGGTCGCCGCGCAGCAGCACGGCCACCACCTCTCCGGCATCGGTCTGAAGCAGAAGGGTCTTGACCAGGCGATCGGGTGTGGTTTCCAGGAAGAGGGCCACCTCCTCGATGGTCCGGCGGGCCGGGGTGAGAACCTTTTTCAAGGGCGCCCCCGAAGCCGCGGCACTTCCCGAAGGGGGGCGGATCTCAGCCTTCTCCACGTTGGCCGCGTACTGGCAGCGGTTGCAGGAGACAATGGCGTCCTCGCCCGAATCGGCAAGCACCATGAACTCGTGGGAGGATGTGCCGCCGATACTGCCGGTGTCGGCCTCCACCGCCCTGAAGTTCAGGCCGCAGCGCTCGAAGATCCGGCAGTAGGCCTGGTACATCTTCTCATAGGCGCGGTCGACACCCCCCGCGTCCAGGTCGAAGGAGTAGGCGTCCTTCATCAGGAACTCGCGGCCGCGCATCAGACCGAAGCGGGGTCGAATCTCGTCGCGGAATTTGGTCTGAATCTGGTAGAGGTTCAGCGGCAGTTGGCGGTAGGAGCGGATCTCCCTGCGGACGATATCGGTGACCACTTCCTCGTGGGTGGGGCCGAGGCAGAAATCGGCCTCCTTGCGGTCCTTGAGGCGCAGCAGCTCCTTGCCGTAATGCTGCCAGCGCCCCGATTCCTGCCAGAGCTCTGCGGGAACCACCATCGGCATCAGGATCTCCATGGCTCCGGCCCGGTCCATCTCCTCGCGGATGATCCGTTCCACCTTGCGCAGGGAGCGCAGGCCGAGGGGAAGATAATTGTAGATCCCCGCGGCCACCTTGCGGATCATCCCCGCGCGGAGCATGAGCTGATGGCTGATCACCTCGGCGTCGGCGGGGGTTTCCTTGAGGGTGGGCACCAGGTAGTCTGAATAGCGCATGGACAAACCTCGAATCGGCGGTGATAGGATCGGCGACCAGATGCCCGGCGCCAGCCCGAATTGAGTCCGCAAACTAGCTTATTTCAACCGCAATTGCAAGAAGGGACTTGGCTCTCCGGCTTCTCGGCGAGCCCCCGGCCCCTCCCCCTCCGGGGGATCTTTCGCAGGGCTGCGAAACGAGCATTCCCACACCTCGCAGCGCCGCAAAACCTTGTTTTGACAATCCCCGCAAAAGCCCATCTCCCCTGCCACCGACCCTTTATTCATCCCTCTTTCTCAAAGCCCTTGCATTGGATCTTCGTCCCCGGAGGCGGGGTTGCTTTTGCATTCCTGCAAAAGAAAAGCCCCCCTGCCG
The DNA here is from genome assembly GCA_041598955.1 of Desulfuromonadales bacterium. GTDB lineage: Bacteria > Desulfobacterota > Desulfuromonadia > Desulfuromonadales > JBFHXN01 > JBFHXN01. The sequence goes on from JBFHXN010000190.1 coordinate 5,307, forward strand.
ATACTGAACACAAATCGCAACTTATTGTTTTAACTGGCTTTTAGCCTTTTATCGACGGAATTCAAAACATTGGTATGCCCATTGCTCTAGACCGTATACAGCACGAGGCGCTGGACGTGGCACCCAGGCCAGGAAACGACGACCCTATGAAGAACATGCGAGTCTGCCCCTATTTCCGGAAA
>JBFHXN010000191.1:0-5475 GCA_041598955.1 Desulfuromonadales bacterium
ATGATGAAACTGATCAAGTCCGCCCTGCTCTTCGGTGCAGTTCTGTTCTTCGTGGCCGGCTGTTCCCTGGCCGTCACCCCCGTCAGCAACACTGTGGACCTCAGCCAGGTTGATTTCACCAACGCGGCCTCTTTCAAGGAATCCAAAGCCTGCGCCAGCTACCTCTTTGGGTTCAAATTAGAGGGTAATCCCTCGGTCATGGAAGCGGTCAAGTCGGGAGGCATCAAGAAGGTCAAGTCGGTGGATTACCAGGTGATGGACTTCGTCGTTTTTCGCAAAGCCTGTGTGGTTGTTTACGGACAATAGCTCGACCTTTATTCGAATCGATTGGAACAGAAAAGGGCCCGCCGATGTGCGGGCCCTTTTCTGTTCCTGAGAATCTTGAACGTCCGAACTCAGGAGACGGGGAAGGCAGTGTCCCCCCCTTTGAGGGAAAAAATCAGAAGGGGAAGACCAGGGGGATCAGAAGGGTCGCGAGGATCCAGACGCCGAAGTTGAGGGGGGTTCCGACCTTGGTGTAGTCGAAGAACTTGTAGCCCCCCGGTCCCATGACCAGGGCGTTGGACTGGTGGCTGATGGGGGTCATGAAGCAGGAAGAGGCGGCGATGGCCACCGCCATGAAGAAGGGCTTGGGGCTTACCCCCATGTCGATGGCCGTGTTGAAGGCGATGGGGGCGACCAGGACCGCCGCTGCCGCGTGGCTCATGACCTCCGTCAGGGCGAAGGTGATGAGGAAGACGGCGCCCAGGACGATCCAGGGCCCGAAGGGGCCAACTGTGCCGATGATCAGGTCGGCCAGGAAGCGGGCCGCACCGCTGTTCTCCATGGCCAGCCCCAGGGGGAGGGTACCCGCGATGAGCATGATGATCGACCAGTCGACGCTTTCGTAGGCTTCCTTGGAGGTGAGGCAGCGGGAGAGGACCATGACCACGGCGCCGAGGGAGGCCGAAAGCATGATGGGGAGGATTTCCGTGGCCGCCAGGGCGATCACCCCCACCAGGACGGCCAGGGCGATGGGGGCCTTGCGGGGGGAATAGGTGGTCATGGGGACCCCCCCCAGCAGGAGGAAGCCATGTTCCCGGCCGAGGTGGAGGGCTTTCTCCTCGGGCCCCTGGAGCAGCAGGACGTCGCCGAACCTGAGCTCCACGTGGTCAACCCGCTTCACCACCGGGGCCCCCCGTCGCCAGATGGCCAGAACGGTCATGCCGTGGGTATCGGCGAAACGGACGTCGCGCAGGGACTTGCCGACCATCTCGCTGGTGGGGGAGAGGCTGGCCTCCACCACCACCATGCTGCTGCCGTCCTTGGAATCTTCCATGACCGGGTTGTCCCGCTCGGGGACGACCTGAAGCCCTTTTTTTCCGCGGATTTTCAGAATCTCTTTGGGATCCCCCTCCAGGAACAGGATGTCTCCTGCCCTGAGCTTGCGGTTGCGCCGGGGGAAGGGGAACTTCTTCTTGTCCCGCAAAATCGCCCGCACCTTGAGGTTGAATTCCGACTCCAGCCCGCTTTCGGTGATGTTCTTCCCGTGGAGGGGGGAATCCTGGAGGATTTCCACCTCGGTGATGTATTCCTTGACCTGGTAGGCCTCGGTCAGGGTCCCGGCTTTTCGGCTCGGCAGGAGGTGGCGCCCCACCAGGGCCATGTAGAGAGTCCCGGCGGCCACGATGGCGATCCCCACGGGCGCGAAGTCGAACATGGAAAAGGTCAGGCCCGCGTATTCCTCCATCAGGGAGTTCATCAGGATGTTGGGCGGAGTGCCGATCAGGGTGCAGACCCCCCCCATCAGGGAGCCGAAGGCGAGGGGGATGAGGAGTTTGGAGGGGGGGATTTTCGCCTTGCGGGCCATGGTGACGACCAGGGGCATCAGGACCGCCGTCGAGCCGATGTTGTTGATGAAGGCCGAGAAGAGGGCCACGGTCAGCATGATGACGGCGATGAGTTTCGCCTCGCTGTTGCCGGCGACCCGGATGAGTCTCTCCCCGAGTTTGCCGGTGGCGCCGGTGCTGGCGATGGCGGCGCTGATCACGAACATGGCGGCCACGGTGATCACCGCCGGGTTGCTGAAGCCGGAGAAGGCTTCTTCCACCGTGACCAGTCCGGTGAGGGCCAGGGCGAGCAGGACCATGAGGCTGACCAGGTCCATGCGGATCCATTCGGTGGCGAAAAGGACGACGGCGATGACGAGAATGGAGAGAACGAGAACGATGTCCATGGACCTTCCTTGGGTTGAGGTTGTGGCTCCGAGATCAACAGTCTAATCCAGGGGGCGGGCGGAGCAAGTCGTCCAGGGCGTTGCGATGAAATTTTGTTCTTTCCCGGCGGGGCGTCAAGTCGCCGAAAAGAGGATCATTCGACCCGACATCCGGTGGCATGGCGTCGGATGTCGCTATTTTTCCGGAGGAGGGGAGGGGTAGATTGTGAGTCAGAGGCGGACCCATCTCCCCGCCGAAAGGAGGAAACGATGTTGCGAGCAATCCTGGCCCTTCTGAGTCTGACCCTTGTGAGTGCCCTGTCACCGGCCTCCGCCCTGGCCGACCGTTTCGGGGAGCGCGACCGGGCGAGGGTCACCTGCGCACCCCAGGGAGAACATCGACCGGCGGCGCGCCGCGGGATCGAGGAGCGGGGTCGCCATGGCGAATGGGACCGGCACCGTCACCGCGACCGGCGGCCCGTCTACTACGTGGCCCCGGCGCCCAGGGTGGTCCATCGCCCCGCCCCGGTGACCTACGTCGTCGTGCAGCGCGACCCCTGGCGGGAGAGGGTGGTTTACGTCGCCCCGCGGCCGCCGGCGCCGAGCTGGTCCGTCACCCTCTCCTGGTGACGGGATGATCGAAGGGAGAAAGACCAAGGGGAGCGCAGATTCGCTCCCCTTGGTCTTTATGCGGGAGCCTCCTGCTCCCCCGTCCGGGACGTCGCCGGGGAGAGCCCTTGGGTGAAGGCGCGGGCGGCAGCCCCGGGGTCAGCGGCTCTCAATACGGCTCCGATGCAGGCGACCCGGTTGCATCCGGCGGATCGCAGCTCGGAAAGACGCTCGGGGGTGACCCCTCCCAGGGCGAAGAGGGGGAGGGGGGCGCTGCGGCAGGCTTCCCTCAGGGAATCCAGCCCGAGGGGTGCGCCGAAGGGTGTCTTGGAGGGGGTGGGGTAGACGGGGCCGAAGGTGACGAAGTCGGCCCCTGACCTGCGGGCATCAGAGATTTCGGCCGGGGCATGGGTGGAGACGCCGATCAGCTTCCCGGGGCCCAGCAGTCTGCGGGCCTCGACGATGGGCAGGGAGTGGCCCCCCAGGTGGACCCCGTCGGCGGCGACGGCCAGGGCCACGTCGATCCGGTCGTTGAGGAGAAGTTGCGCCCCGTAACGTCGGGTGAGGTCCCTCAGCTCGAGGGCGAGGGGGAAGAGTTCCGCGGCGCAGAGATCCTTCTCCCGCAGCTGAACGGCACGAACTCCTCCTTCCAGGGCCTGGCGGACGGCTCCGATCAGGTCGCCTGAAGGGACCTGGCGGCGGTCGGTGATGAGGTAGAGAGAGAAGTCGACGGACCGGTCCATGGTTCAGCCGGTTTCGCGCTCGAGAAAGGCGCTGTCCCAGTCCTTCCAGAGGGCCTCGTACCCCTGGCGGCGGATCATGGCGCAGACCTCGGCAGGGGTGCGGTCGTCGTCGATGGCGAACTGCCGGGTGGAATCCTCGCCTTCGGCGTAGCCTCCGGGTGCCGTGCAGGAGCCCGCGCTCATCTGGGTGATGCCGAGGGGGAGAAGGTGATCGCGGAGCCTGGCGCTCTCCCGGGTGGAGAGGATCAGGCCGGCGTCGGGCAGAAGGATGCGCAGGGCGCAGATCAGCTGTACGAAGTCCCTGTCCGAGACGGGGACGAGTGGGGCGAAGCCTCCTTCGGCCGGACGGATGCGGGGGAAGGAGACGGAGAGGTGGGAGCGCCAGAAGTGGCGGGCGAGGTGGAGCCCGTGAAGGCCCACGAAGAAGGCTTCGCTGCGATAGTGCCCGAGGCCGAGAAGGGCGCCGATGCCGATGCGCCGGAGACCCGCGGCGCCGCCCCGCTCGGGTGCGGCCAGGCGCGAGGCGAAGTCCCGTTTTTTGCCGTAGGGGTGCATCTCGGCGTAGAGATCCCTGTCGTAGGTTTCCTGGTAGAGGGTCAGCCCGTCGACCCCGGCTGCGATCATCTGCCGGTAGCCGGCCTCGTCCATCGGATAGACCTCGATGGAGATGGAGGAGAAGAGAGGGCGGATGCGACGCACGGCGGCGCAGAGCAGGTCGTTGTCGAGGGCCGCCGGGAGCTCCCCGGTGACCAGGAGGATGTGGCGGAAGCCCTGGCGGTGCAGCACCAGGGCCTCCCGCTCCACCTCATCGAGGGTCAGGGTCTTGCGGGGGACCTTGTTGGCGGCGTTGAAGCCGCAGTAGCGGCAGCCGTTGTGGCACTCGTTGGAGAGGTAGAGGGGGGCATAGAGCAGGATGTTGCGGCCGAAACGCTGCACCGTTGTGCGGTGGGCTCTCTGGGCCATCGGCTCGAGGTAGTCCCCAGCGGCCGGAGAGAGCAGCGCCATGAGGTCGGAAGGTTGAAGGCGCTCTGTGCCAAGGGCCCGCTCGACATCGTCGTCCGATTTGGCCTCGATCTCTGCCAGGAGTTCCTTGGGATCGTATCGGTTCAGCGTTTCGAGAAAGCTCATCGCAATACCTTTGAAAACGAAACAAATATAGGAAAAAAGGTCATCACCACGGAGGCACTGAGGTCACGGAGAAATCCCCAAAATCTGGTGGTGTTTTCCCTGTGGCTCTGTGGCTCTGTGGCGAAATGGATCAGTCCCGCAAAAACCCGGTCAGCGGGCTCGACGACTCGGTCTTCTCCCGCTGTTCTCCGAGTCCGGCGAGGTAGGCTTCCCGGCCCGCCTCCACCCCTTTTCTGAAGGCTTCTCCCATCTTTCCGGGGTCCCGCGCCACCGCCAGGGCGGTGTTGACGAGCACGGCGTCGGCTCCCATCTCCATCGCCTCCGCGGCGTGGGAGGGGGCGCCCAGCCCGGCGTCGACGATGACCGGCACCGTCGCCTGCTCGATGATGATGGCGATCTGGTCCCGGGTACGGACCCCGCGGTTGGTGCCGATGGGGGCCCCCAGGGGCATGACCGTGGCGGTGCCGGCTTCCTGGAGGTGTTTGGCCAGTACGGGATCGGCGTTGATGTAGGGAAGGACCACGAACCCCTCCTTGACCAGGATTTGGGCCGCCTTGAGGGTCTCGATGGGGTCGGGGAGGAGGTAGTAGGGGTCGGGGGTGACCTCGAGCTTGACCCAGGGCTCGCACCCGGCGGCCCGGGCCAGTCGTGCAAGGCGCACCGCCTCTTCGGCGTCGCGGGCTCCGCTGGTGTTGGGGAGCAGCAGGTATTTGGTCCGGTCGATGTGGGAGAGGATGCTGTCCTTCGGGTTGTCGATGTCGACCCGGCGCAGGGCCACGGTGACGATCTCGCAGCCGGAGC
>JBFHXN010000192.1:0-5455 GCA_041598955.1 Desulfuromonadales bacterium
ATGGTTCATACTGCTGCTGCTCGCGGCCACCGGCTGCGCCACCACCTCGCCGGACCCCGCCCTTGTCCTCGGCGAAGCTCTGGCCGGCGCCGCCGCCGGAAGCACGGCCCGGCTCGACACCCCTTCCGGGAAATACCTGACCCCTTCGGGGCGCGGAGTCGACGCAGACCTCGTCGATTCCCACTCACTGCTTGCCGGCGACGGCCTGCAGGAGATGCTCGATGGCGAGTTCCAGCCCGAGGAGGCGACCGATCCCGAGACCCTGGCCGACAACATCTTCCTTGCCGGGGTCGGGGAGAACCCGCCGGACGACGAGGGGGTCACCGTCGCCGCGGAGGTTTCCTTCGATTTCCCCGTGGTGGAGAACGAGAAGGTTCGCTACTTCATCGACTACTACACCGGGCGGGGCCGCCCCGTTTTCACCCGCTGGCTGGAGCGCTCGAGCCGTTACGTTCCCCTGATGCAGCAGATCTTCGCCGAGGAGGGACTTCCCCTCGACCTGGTCTATCTCGCCATGGTGGAGTCGGGATTCAACACCCGCGCCTACAGCTGGGCCCATGCCGTGGGTCCCTGGCAGTTCATACCGAGTACGGGCCGTCTTCACGGCCTCAAGAGCGACTGGTGGTATGACGAGCGGCGGGATTTCGAAAAATCGACCCGGGCCGCGGCCCAATTCCTGAACTATCTCTATAAGCGTTTCGACGGCGACTGGTACTTGGCGGTCGCCTCCTACAACGCCGGCCCCGGCAAGATTTCCCGGGCCGTCAAGATGTACAACACCCGGGATTTCTGGGAACTCTCCCGGGGCAAGTACCTGCAGCTCGAGACAAAGCACTACGTTCCCAAGCTTCTTGCGGCCCTGACCATCGTCAAACAGCCCGAAAAGTACGGCTTCACCGACCTCAACCCCGCCCCTCCCCTCGACTACGAGGTGACGGTCATCCCGAGCACCACCGACCTCGACCTGGTGGCCGAGTTCTGCGAGGTCGACTACGAGCAGATCAAGGGGCTCAACCCCGAGCTCATGCGCTGGTGCACCCCGCCCCAGGCCAGCAGATACGAATTGCGCCTCCCCGCCGGGACCCGGGAGAAGTTCGAGCAGCGCTACGCCGAGCTCCCCAAGGAGAAGAGGGCCAACTACCTTCACCACCGGATCAAGTCGGGGGATACCCTGGGGGGGCTGGCCAGTCGGTACAAGATCCGGGTGCAGGACATCGTCTCCCTCAACGGCATCAAGGACCCCAGGGCCCTGCGGATCGGAACCGATCTCATCCTCCCCTTGAGCAAGAACTATTCGCGCCTCCCCCTGGCCGAGCTCAAGGACGACTACAATCGCACGCGCCGCCAGACCTACACCGTGCGCCAGGGTGACAGCCTCTGGAGCATCGCAAAGCGCTTCGGTGTTTCGGAGAAGGAGTTGCGGGTCTGGAACCGCCTCGGCTGGAAAAACGTCATCCGGCCCGGGCAGGCCCTGGTGGTCTCTTCCAAGTCCTCCCGCCCCGCCCCCAAGGCGCCAAAGGCCGGCGGGGCGCCCCAGAAGATCGTCTACAAGGTCAAGGCCGGCGATACCCTCTGGCGGATCGGTCAACAGTACCAGGTGGCCACCCGCGAGATCATGGACTGGAACAACCTCAGCTCCGACCAGGTTCTGCGCCCCGGGGACAAGCTGACCCTGATGGTCCGCGGCGGCTAGCGGAGGGCCGCTTTGGAACGGGCCCTCTTTCTGCGTCATCCTGACACCCCCCTCGAAGGCTTCACCCGCCTCTACTTCGGCGCCGAGTTCTGCCCCTGGGCCCTTCCCGGCGCCGGGGAGATCCGCGGGGCTCTGGAGCTGGCCCGCAGCGCGGGCCTTTGCTTTACCCTGGCGACTCCCGTCCTCACCGAGCCCTTCCTTGCCCCCTTCGCAGAGCTCCTCGACCGGGTTCTTCCCCTGCTGATCGAGGGTGACGAAGTCCTCGTCTCCGATCTCGGTGCCATCGCCCTGGTGCGGGACCGTGCTCCAAGGTGCACCCTGGTGGTGGGCCGCGCCCTGTCGGGGCAGAAACGGGGCCCCCAGGTCCTCAACCTGGAGCTCAACAACTCCCAGAGGGACTATTTCAGGAGCGGCAGCTGGTACTCGGCGGAGGCCCGGGCCCTGCTCGCCGAGGTCGGCATCGCCCGAGTGGAACTCGACAGCCTCCTGCAGGGTGTGGCTCCCCTGCCCGCCGGTCTCGCCGGCTCCCTTCATCACCCCTTCGCCATGGTCACCTCGAGCGGCACCTGCCCCTTCCGATCCCACGGCTCCAGCGGCCCCTGCTCCCGCCCCTGCGGGGAGGCCTTCGTCCTGGAGACCCCGGAGCACCCGGTCCCCCTGCTGCAGGCGGGCAACACACAGATTCTCCGCCTGGATGAGATCCCTCCCGATCCGGCCTCCCTCGGGATCGACCGGCTGGTCTTTCACCCCGTCCTCCCCCGATAAAAAAACAGATACCGACCGACCATGCCCGCTTATGGCGGGCCCAGCCGTGAGGCCGGTTGAGAGGCAGTTTGATTTTGACTTTTGGGGGGGAGGTTGCTACACTCTCTGCGCTTTAAACCGACACCGGAAAGGACATTCCACTTCATGCTTAACCTGGGCATTTCCCTGCTTCTTTCGATTCTCGTCACCCTTCTGCTTTACACCCTGGCCGGCGTCAATATCTGGATCACCTCCCTGGTCTCCCTGGCGGTTTTCACCGTCTGCTACCTGCTGCTTACCCGGCACATGATGAAAAAGGTCTCCGTGCTGATGGAGGTCGCCCAGCGCGACCTGCAGGCCGGACGGGTGGAGAAGGCCGTCAAGACCCTGGAGAGCGGCTTCAAGTACGCTCCCTGGCAGTTTTTCATCCGCCCCCAGATCAACGCCCAGATCGGCACCATCCTCTACATGAAGCGGGATTTCGCCCAGGCCTTCGATTATCTGGCGAAGGGTTTCGTCCGGCACTGGGTGGCGATGGGGATGCTCGGCATCTGCTACATGAAGAAGAACAAGAGCGCCCAGATGATCAGCTCTTTCGAGAAGGCGGTTTCCGCCAACCGCAAGGAGCCCCTGCTCTGGAATCTCTATGCCCTGTGTCTGGAGCAGATCGGGGAGAAGGCCAAGGCGATCGCCGTGCTCCAGAAGGGGATCAAGAAGGTCGGCGGGGACGAGCGCCTGGAGGAGAACCTCGAGGCCCTGAGGGAGGGTCGCAAGATGAAGATGAAGGGATACGGGGATCTCTGGTACCAGTTCCACCTGGAGAAGCCGGGTGCCCTCATCAAGCAGCAGACCAAGGCCATGACCGGCCGTCGCAAGACCATCATCCGGCGGTAGGGATGGCCCGCAAGAAGAAAAATGATCCGGACAACCGTCCGGCGCCTGAATTCAACCACAGCCCCTTCAAGGATTTGAAGGGGCTGTCCCTTTCCGCCCCGCCCAAGGCGGTTGTGCCCTCTCCCAAGGCCCCTCCCGCCGAGCCGCCCCCTGAAAAAGAACCCGACTTCGTCGAGACGATGAAGGCCCTGGGGATTCGACCCCTGACCGGCGATGCTCGCGGAATCCCTCCGGTAGCCAAGGCTGCTCCCCCTCCGGCCCCCCCCCGGAAAGAGCAGAGCGACGAGGAACTTTTCCTTGACGCCCTGGGCGCCATCGATCGTCGTTTCAGCGATGAACTTCCTGGGGAAGGGGAGGAGGAAGAGGGGAGCCGGGCCGAGCCCCGCCGGATGCGGCAGGTCAGGCGCGGCACCCTCGATCCGACAGCCGAGCTCGATCTGCATGGTCTTCACGTCGAGGAGGCTCTGGCCAAGGTGCGGTGGTTTCTTGAAGACAGTGTTCACCAGGGGCATGTTGCCGTGGTCGTTGTCACAGGCGCCGGGCGTCACTCCGGCGGCGAGGCGGTTCTGAGGCCCAGGGTGGAAGGGTTTCTCGACGGAGACGGAAGGCGCTGGGTCGCTGAATGGGGGAGAGCACCCAGGAAGTTCGGCGGCGACGGCGCGCTGATTGTTTTTCTGAGGAAAAAAAATGGCCCTTGACCGGGGAGGTCACGGGCCGGTTTTCATTTAATCTAAGCGATCAAACCTTCGGCTTCTCTTCTTCGGCCACCTTTTTCTTGACGGTGCGCTTGGGTGCCGGTTTCTTCTCCGGGGGTTCCCCCCCGGCGGCTTCGGCGGTCGGAGCCTCTGTTTTTTTGGCCGGCGCCTTCTTTCGGGGGGCTGCCTTCTTGGGTGTCTCCGCCGGTACAGCGGCGGGGGGCTCGGTTGCGGCCGGGACCGTCTTCTCCCCTTCGGTCTTTTTCTTCGGCACCCGGCGGGCGGCGGGTTTCTTTTCAGCCTTTTCCTCTGCCGGGGGGGAGGCCGCCTTCTCCTGGGGAGCGACGACGGCTTCCTCTCCTTCGGGTTGGGACTTTTTCGGAGCCGGTTTCTTTCGGGCGGGCCGCTTCTTGGGTGCCTCTCCCTGGGACGGCGAAGCGGGAGGGGGCTGGCTCTCGGCGGCCTTTTCGGCGGGGGCCTCGGGAAGGGCCTGGACCTCCCCCGTCAGGGGGGCGCCCTCGGCGGACTTCTTTTTGCGACGGCGGCGGCGTCTTTTCTTTTTCCCTTCCTCTCCAGCTCCCCTGCTCTCCTCGGTCCCCTCGGCGGAAGATTCTTCTGCCTCCTCCTCGTCGGCTTCAGGGGGTGCCGCGCTCTGGGCGGGCGCAGGTGCGGCCTCCTCGCCGGGCTTCTTCTTTTTTCTCCGGCGCCGTTTTCTCTTGGCCGGACCCTCCTCGGCCTCGGTGGGGGTCTGCTCGGTCTGCCGGGGAGAGGCCTCCTCCTCCAGCGCCATGGGGGCCTCAGCCTTGCGCAGGGGGACATCGGCGGTCATCTCGGCCGCTTCCTCTTCCCGTTCCTTTTTCTGAACGGTGAGCTCGGACTGGCCGGCCACCATGTCGGGGTCACCCTCGATGACGATGGCGAGCTGATAGCGCCGCTCCATCTCCAGGAGTTCTTCGCGCTTGTAGTTGAGAAGGTAGTTGGCCACATCCTGGGGGACATCTCCCTCGAGGACGGCGACCTTTCCCTTGGCCGCCGCGGCGTGAATCCTCCTCAAAAAGGCCACCGCCTGGGCCTCGGGGCTTTTCACCCGGCCCCGCCCCTCGCAGTGGGGGCAGGCCCGGTAGGCCCCTTCGGCCAGGGTCGCCTTGATTCTCTGCCGGCTCATCTCGAGCAGGCCGAACTGGCTGATGCGACCGACGGTCACCCGGGCCTTGTCCCCCTTGAGGGAGTCCTTGAGGCGCTTTTCGATCTCGCGGATATGCTTGCGATCCCGCATGTCGATGAAGTCGATGACGATCAGCCCCCCCAGGTCGCGCAGGCGCAGCTGCCGGGCCGATTCGGTGGCCGCCTCGAGGTTGGTCTTGTAGGCCGTCGATTCCACCCCGTGTTCCCCGCTCATCTTGCCCGAGTTGACGTCGATGGCCACCAG
>JBFHXN010000193.1:0-5418 GCA_041598955.1 Desulfuromonadales bacterium
GGCAGCGGCGCGAGTTTCAGCTTCCGGGTCAACTACACCGATGCCGACAACCAGGCGCCGACCACCGTACAGGTATGGATCGACCGCAACGACGACGGTGACTACCTTGATGCCGGCGAGAAGATAGATCTCGCGGCAACCGACGGCGGCGATACCTACTACGCCGATGGCAAGCTCTATGCCACCACGGTCACCCTCGCCGCGGCCGGCGACAACAGCCTTGCCTATCGCTTTTATGCCAGGGACGGCTCCGCCGACGCCACCGGCGTTGCCACTGCAAATCTTGCCGTAGCGGTGAACCCGGCCAATTCCGCTCCCACCCTGGTTTGGACCAGTGAGACTAATTTCGTGGGCGACGGCGTCCATCCGGATGCCGACGTGGGCGGCGCCACCTTCAGCTTCCGGGTGCTGTATGCGGACAGTGACAACCATGCGCCATCCTCCATCCAGCTCTGGGTCGACGCAAACGACGACGACGATTTCGACGACCCCGGCGAAAAGCTCGACCTGACCGCGGTCGACGGCGGCGACACGGACTACTCCGACGGCAAACTCTATGCCGCTTCCCTGGTGCTCGATGAGGCGGGCGACGGCATCCTTGCCTATCGTTTCTTCGCTTCCGACGGCAGCCTCGACGCCAGCGGCGAGCCGGTGGCCGGCGGTTCGGTGACCATCCTCATGGGGGCGTTCAAGGTTTCCTGCGACGGCACCGGCGACTATGATTACCTGACGATCCAGGAAGCCATCGACAACGCTGCCGACGGCGACACCATCCTGGTGGCCGACGGCACCTGCACCGGGGCGATCACCGTCGATAACAAGGACCTCACCATCAAGTCGGTGAACGGCGCCGGCGCCACCACCATCAACGGCAACGGCGCGGCAACGGCGGTCAGCCTGTTAAACGGCGCCGACACCACCCTGCAGGGCTTCACCATCACCGGTGGTGCGGGCGGTACCTACGGCGGCGGCGTCAAGGTCAGCGCCTCCTCGCCCACCGTCCGTGACTGCACGGTAAGCGGCAACTCCTCCCAGCGGGCCGCCGGCCTCTATGTGACGGGCAGCGGCTCGCTGCTCACCCTGACCGACTCGACGGTGAGCGGCAACACGTCTTCCCTTGACGGGCCGGGGCTTTACCTGGAGTCCGGCACCTCGGCGACGGTCAGTGGGGCGGCCTTCACCGGCAACTCGACCACCAACGGCCGGGGCGGCGGCATCTACATGACCAGCAGCGCCGTTTCCACCCTTAGCGTGAGCGGCTCGGGTTTCAGCGGCAACGCCACCACCAATTCCGGTGGCGCCATCTTCGTCAATGTCTCCGCCGGCGGCACTGTGAATGTCACGGTCGGGGACAGTGATTTTGCCGCCGACAACACCGGCAGTACGCGTGGCGGCGCTCTCTACATGATCGATGGCGGCGGCGTGAGCGCGCTCTCCATTACCAACAGCACCCTGCGGGGCGTGGCCTCCATCGAAGGCGGCGCCCTCTACCTGAGCAACGTCGACTCCACCACCATTAGCAACACGACCTTCGAGAACAGCAGCGCCCAGAGCGGCGGCGCGGTCTGGGGCGCCATTGGCAGCGGCTCTCTGGCGGTGAGCGATTCGATTTTCAGAAACAATGTCGCCACCAGCACCTACGGCGGCGGGCTCAACCTCTCCGGCGGCACCCTCAGCTTCGAGCGCTGCCTGATCACCGGCAACAGCTGCGGCAACCGCGGCGGCGGCGTCTACATCTCCGCCTCCACCGGGGCGCCGGCCCTCACCACTTTCGCAAACAGTATTATTTCCGGCAACAAGACCACGGGGTTCGAGGGCGGTGGCCTCTATCTCACCGACGACGGCCTCAACTCCCACGCCGCCACCATTGTCAACACCACATTGAGCGGCAACTTCGCCCAGAATCTGGGTGGCGCCGTGGCCGTGGCCGGCACCGCGGCGGTAACCGTGAAGAATTCCATCCTCTACCGCAACGGCGGCAAGGCTGGCGCCATCAATTCCGAGGTCTACGGCACCATTGCCGCTTCGTATTCCGATATCAGGCAGAGCGGCTACACGGGCGGCAACAACATCAACGCCGACCCGCAGTTCATCGACCCGGTGACCTGGAACGCGGCGCCCACCAGCAGCGGCAACTACCACCTGCTGCTCTCCTCGCCAACCGTTGACATGGGCACCGCGGCAGGGGCGCCCACCGACGACATCGATGGTAACCTGCGGCCCATCGGCACCGGCATCGACATGGGCGCCGACGAGGTGGTCACCGTGGCCAACACCGCGCCCACCGTCACCTGGACCGGCGAGTCGGGCTACAGCGGCGACGGGGCAAACCCAGACCGGGGTAGTGGTGGCAGCAGCTTCGAGTTCCGGGTGCGCTACGCCGATGCCGACAACCACCCGCCGGGCGCCGTGCAGGTGTGGATCGACGAGGACGACAACGGCTCCTACGAAGCGGACGAGAAATATGCCATGGTACCGGTGGATGGCGGTGATCTCGACTACACCGACGGCAAGCTCTACACCGTAACCCTGGTTCTGGCCTCTGCCGGCGACGGTGCGATATCCTACCGCTTCTTTGCCAACGATTCCATCGAGGCGGCCACCGGTGTTGCAACCGCTGGGGCGACCGTGGTGGTGAACGACGCCCCGAGCCTCGCCTGGGAAGGCAGCGCCAACTATGTCGCCGACGGTGTCCACCCCGACAGCGCCGCCGCGGGCTCCACCTTCGAGTTCCGGGTCAGCTACACCGATACGAACGGCAATCCGCCCACCGCCATCCAGTTGTGGATCGACGCGAACGACGACGGTGACTATCTCGACGCCGGCGAGAAGCTTGGCATGGCGCCGTTTCTCCCGGCCGACACCGACGTGACCGATGGCAAGGTCTATTTCCGGCAGGTGGTCCTCAGCGGTGCCGGCGACAATGCCTTTACTTACCGTTTTTACGCCTCGGACGGCGATCAGGCCAGCGGGCCGCCCACCAGCGATGCCACCGTGACCCTGGTTAACACCGCGCCGACCCTGGCCTGGGTGGGCAGCGGCAACTTCACCGCCGACGGCGTGCACCCGAACAACGCGGTGGGAGGGGCGAGCTACCAGTTCCGCGTGAACTACACCGACGCCGACAACCAGGCACCCGCCTCGATTCAGGTCTGGATCGACCGTAACGACGACGGCGACTATCTCGATGCCGGCGAAAAGCTCGACATGACCGAAGAGGACGGCGGCGACACGGACTACACCGACGGCAAGCTCTATAGCCACACCCTCGCCATCGCCTACGCCGGCAGCGGCGACGGCTACCAGAGCTATCGCTTCTCCGCCGGCGACGGCACCGACGCCGCCACCGGCAGCCCCACATCCGACAGCCTGGTCGGCGTTTTCGCCGCCAACAATCCACCGGATCTCGACTGGACCGGCGAGGCGAATTACGCCGCCGACGGTGCCAATCCCGATGCCGGGGCGGTGGGCGATACCTTCACCTTCCGGGTCAAGTACACCGACATTGAAAACATCGCCCCGACCTCGATTCAGGTCTGGGTGGATCTCGACGACGACGGCACCTCCGCAGGCGATGAGGGCTCCGAACTCTTTGCCATGACCGGGACCGATGCCGGCGATACCACCTACGACGACGGCAAGCTGTACAGCAAGGACGTGGTGGTCTCGGCGGGTGGCGACGGCACCATCCTTTATAATTTCAGGGCCTCCGACGGTACCGACATCGCCACTGGCAACGCCACCGCCAACATGACGATTGCGGTGAACACGCCGATCACCGTCTGCGCCTCGGGCTGCGATTTCGTCAAGATCCAGTGGGCCATCGACGACGCCGGCACCAACCCCGGCGACTTCATCCTGGTAAAAGACGGCTCCTACGCCGAGAACATCAATTACAACGGAAAAAACATCACCATCTACTCCCAGAACGGCGCCGGCTCGACCTTTATCACCGGCGCCGTCGCCAACAACGCCGCGGTGGTCACCTTCTCCCCCTCCGATCCCCTGACCAGGGCGGTGCTCGACGGTTTCACTATCGACAACTCGGTGGATAACTCCGCGACCCGCGGCATCTACATTTCCGGGTCGTCGCCCACGATCAGGAACAGCACCATCCAGGACAACAACGCGCCCAACGCCACGAACGGCGGTGGCGGCGTTTACGTCGTGAACGGCTCGCCGACCTTCGATACCTGCGTGATCCGCGACAACACCACCCTGAACCGCACCGGCGGCGGTATGTACATCACCGGCCTCAATTCCGGCGCCACCATCGTCAATTCGACAATCGGCGGCGACAACCCGGCGGACCAGAACTTCAGCAACAACGGTAAGGCCGGCGCCATCTATTTTGAGAATTCGACCGGTGGTGCGCTCACCATCACCAACTCAACGATCAAGAACAACGTGGCCCAGACCTTCGGCGCCGGCCTGTATCTCATCAACATTACCAACCCGACGGTGATCACCGGCTCGACGCTGAACTCCAACACGGCAAACGGCGAGCACGGCGGCGCCATCTACGCCTCGAACGCGCCGGTGCGGTTGAACAACAGCCATGTCGACAACAACAAGGTGCCCTCCACCAAGGGCGGAGCGGGCATCTACATGGTGGGGGCCACCTCTTCGCTGGTGGTCGAGAACAACAGCACGATCAGCAACAACAACACCTCCGCCGCCCGGGCCGCCTAC
The DNA here is from genome assembly GCA_041598955.1 of Desulfuromonadales bacterium. Classification (GTDB taxonomy): domain Bacteria; phylum Desulfobacterota; class Desulfuromonadia; order Desulfuromonadales; family JBFHXN01; genus JBFHXN01. The sequence continues at coordinate 4,693 of JBFHXN010000193.1, forward strand.
GGTGCGGCTATCTACATCACCGGTTCGACCGCGGCTACGCCGCTTTCGCTGAGCGACACGGTGATCGACAACAACCATTCCTCCAACAACGGCGGCGCCGTCTCCATGTCGACGCTCACCAACACCTCGTATTTTTCCAACGTCACCGTGTCCAACAACAGCAACGACAACGGCAACGGCGGCGGCATCTTCGCCAGCGCCGCACCGCTTGAAATCACCGGCGGCGCGTTCACCGGCAACTCCTCGCCGGCCACCAGAAGCGGTGGCGGCCTGTACGTCGAGTCGACCTCGGCCAGCATCGCTTCCACAGCTTTCACCGGCAACTCTGCTGGTACCGGCGGCGGCTTCGGCTCCGGCGGCACCGCGCCGGTGCTCACCGTGGACAAGGTTCGGGTGCAGGGCAACAGTGCGCCGAACGGCGGCGGCGGCATCCGGGTCGGTGCCGGCACCGCCACCATCACCAACACCCTGGTCACCGGCAACACCGTCGATAACGACTACAAGTACGGCGGCGGCATCCAGAACGTTGGCACCTTGAATCTGTTCAACTCGACGATCTCCGGCAACTATGCTTACCGGGACGGCGGCGGCCTGGAGGCGGCCGGCACCGAGACCATCCGCAACAGCATCATCTACGGCAACAGTGTTACTTTCGGCAACCCGGCGATCCGCGGCTCGGCCGACCTCGTCGAGTACTCCGATGTCAAGGGCGGCCATGCCGGCACC
>JBFHXN010000194.1:0-5407 GCA_041598955.1 Desulfuromonadales bacterium
ACGAGAACTCGGCCTTCGGGGGGGTGCGCAACCCCTGGGACCCCGCCCGGGTACCCGGCGGCTCCTCGGGGGGCTCGGCGGCCTGCGTCGCCGCCCGCCTGGCGGCCGGGACCCTGGGGACCGACACGGGGGGCTCCATCCGTCAGCCCGCCTCCCACTGCGGGGTGGTGGGGCTCAAGCCGACCTACGGCCGGGTCTCCCGCTACGGGGTCATCGCCTACGCCTCCTCCCTCGACCAGGTGGGCCCCCTCGCCCGGGACGTGGAGGACGCAGCCCTCTTGCTGCAGGCCGTGGCCGGCCACGACCCCCTCGACTCGACCTCCGTCGACACCCCCGTCCCCGACTACCGCGCCTTGTTCGGCAAGGGGATGAAGGGGCTGCGGGTGGGGCTGCCGAAAGAGTATTTCATCGAGGGGCTCGACCCCGAGGTGGCCCGGGCGGTGGAGGAGGCCGTCGCCACCTGCCGGAGCCTGGGGGCCGAGGTGACGGAGGTGAGCCTCCCCCACACCTCCTACGCCGTGGCCTGCTACTACCTGGTGGCCACCGCCGAGGCCTCGAGCAACCTCGCCCGCTACGACGGGGTGCGCTTCGGCCTGCGGGTCGACGAGGGGGAGGGGCTCCTCGGGATGTACCGCGCCAGCCGCGCCGCAGGCTTCGGCGAGGAGGTCAAGCGGCGCATCATGCTCGGCACCTACGCCCTCTCCTCGGGCTACTACGACGCCTACTACCTCAAGGCCCAGAAGGTGCGCACCCTGATCCGGAAGGATTTTCTCGACGCCTTCGAAAAGGTCGACCTCCTTCTGACCCCCGTGGCGCCCACGGCCGCCTTCGGCCTCGGGGAGAAGACCTCCGACCCCCTGCAGATGTACCTCTCGGATATCTTCACCATCCCCGTCAACCTCGCCGGCACCTGCGCCCTCTCCCTCCCCTGCGGTTTCACCGGGGGGGGGCTTCCCGTGGGGCTGCAGATGATCGGCCGCCCCTTCGGGGAGGCTGAGCTCCTGGGCGCCGCCCACGCCTTCGAGCAGGCGACGGTGTGGCACGACAGGCAGGCGACCTTGTAGTCTGAAAGTCCGATAGGTCCAATAGGTCCGATAAGTCCCATGGGACCCATGAAAAGCCTCAATCACCGGGAACAAGCGATGCAATCCAGATACGAAACCGTCATCGGCCTGGAAGTTCACGTCCAGCTGACCACCGCCACCAAGATCTTCTGCGGCTGCCCGACCACCTTCGGGGCCTCCCCCAACGCCCAGACCTGCCCCGTCTGCCTGGGGCTGCCCGGGGCCCTGCCGGTGCTCAACCGCCAGGCGGTGGAGTGCGCCATCCGCGCGGGTCTGGCGACCAACTGCCGCATCGCCCCCCGCTCGGTCTTCGCCCGGAAGAACTACTTCTACCCCGACCTCCCCAAGGGATACCAGATCTCCCAGTTCGAACTCCCCATCTGCGAGCAGGGGCATCTCGACATCGAGACGGAGGAAGGGGGGGCGAAGCGCATCGGCATCACCCGCATCCACATGGAGGAGGACGCCGGCAAGTCGATGCACGGGGAGACCCCTGCAGCCTCGGCCTACTCCTTCGTCGATCTCAACCGGGCCTGCACGCCGCTGCTCGAGATCGTCTCGGAGCCCGACCTGCGCTCGGCCGACGAGGCCATCGCCTACCTCAAGAAGCTCCACCAGATCGTGGTCTACCTCGGGGTCTGCGACGGCAACCTGGAGCAGGGCTCCTTCCGCTGCGACGCCAACGTCTCGGTGCGCCCCCGGGGAGATCAGAAGCTCGGGACCCGGGCGGAGCTCAAGAACATCAACTCCTTCCGCTTCATCAAGCAGGCCATCGAATACGAGGTGGAGCGGCAGATCGACCTCATCGAAGAGGGGGGGACCGTGGTCCAGGAGACCCGCCTCTACGACACGGCCAGCGGCACCACCCGCTCCATGCGGGGCAAGGAGGAGGCCCACGACTACCGCTACTTCCCCGATCCCGACCTCGTCCCCCTGGTGGTGGACGAAGCCTGGGTGGAGCGGGTGCGCAAGGCCCTCCCCGAGCTCCCCGAGGCCAAGCGGGAGCGCTTCGTGCGAGAGTTCGGGATCCCCGCCTACGACGCCGAGGTGCTGGCCTCCGAGCGGGCCCTGGCCGACTACTACGAGGCCTGCGTCCGGGAGCACGGCAACGGCAAGGCCTGCTCCAACTGGGTGATGGGTGAGGTGACCCGGGCCCTCAACACCGCAGACATCCCCATCGCCGCCGCCCCCGTCTCCCCGGCCATGCTCGCCGGGCTGCTCAAGAGGATCGACGACCAGACCATCTCGGGGAAGATCGCCAAGACCGTCTTCGACGCCATGTGGCAGAGCGGGGAGGGCGCCGACGCCATCATCGAGAAGCAGGGGCTCAAGCAGGTCACCGACAGCGGAGCGATCGAGGCGATCATCGACGGCATCATCGCCGCCAACCCCGACCAGGTCGCCGAGTATCGCGGCGGCAAGGAGAAGGTCTTCGGCTTTTTCGTCGGGCAGGTGATGAAGGAGAGCAAGGGGAAGGCAAATCCCGCCGCGGTGAACGAACTGCTGAAGAAAAAACTTTCACTCTAAGGGTTCAACGCAAAGGCTCGAAGAAGAGAACCAAGACGCAGAGAACGACCAATTTGTTGTTTTTCCTTTGCGCCTTTTATATGGACTCTGCGCCTTTGCGTTCAAGAGGAGTTTTTCATGTCCATCAAACCGATCCTGTTTGAAAACGGCGTCCTGAAGATGATCGACCAGCGGCTGCTGCCGGTGGAGGAGCTCTGGCTCGAGTACACCGACTACCGGGAGGTGGCCGAGGCGATCCGCTCCATGGTGGTGCGCGGCGCTCCGGCCATCGGCGTGGCGGCGGCCTTCGGGGCGGCCTTCGGCGCCCGGGATATCTTCGCGGGGAGCTTCGACGAGTTCCGCGGAGAATTCGAGGAGGTCTGCGCGGTGCTGGCAGCCACTCGCCCCACGGCGGTCAACCTCTTCTGGGCCCTCGACCGGATGAAGGCCTGCGCAAGGGCCCATTCCGACCTCCCCGGGGCCGACCTCAAGACGCGGCTGCTGGAGGAGGCGCAGGAGATCGCCGTCGAGGACGAGCGTCTCAACCGGACCATGGGAAAACACGGGGAGCCGCTCCTTCCCGACGGCTCCCGCATCCTGACCCATTGCAACGCCGGCGCCCTGGCCACGGGGGGCTACGGCACAGCTCTCGGGGTGATCCGCGCGGCGGTGGAGGCGGGGAAGAAGGTCGCCGTCTATGCCGACGAGACCCGCCCCTGGCTCCAGGGGGCCCGGCTCACCGCCTGGGAGCTGCAGCGGGACAAGATCCCCGTCACCCTGATCTGTGACAACATGGCCGGAGCCCTGATGAGCCGCGGGGAGATCGACTGCGTCATCGTGGGGGCCGACCGCATCGCCGCCAACGGAGACACGGCCAACAAGATCGGCACCTACACCGTCGCGGTGCTGGCGAAGGAGCACGGGCTCCCCTTCTACGTGGCCGCCCCCATCTCGACCATCGACTTCGCCATTGCCGACGGCGGAGCCATCCCCATCGAGGAGCGCGCCCCCCGGGAGGTCACCCACAGCGGAGACCGCCAGCTCGCCCCCGAGGGGGTCGCCGTGCGCAACCCCGCCTTCGACGTCACCCCGGCACGCTACATCACCGCCATCATCACCGAGCGGGGGGTGGTGCAGGGGGACTATGTCAAGGGGCTGCGGGAGCTGGTCGAGGGGAAGAAGGGATAACATCATTCTCGCACCCGTTCGCTCCGCTCACTTGAGCCCACGGAGATCACAGAGGGTTCACGATCAATTGCTCTTCTCTGTGCCTCCGTGAACTCCAGCGACCGCAGGGAGCGGGTGAGACACGCTATGGGGAAAGAATGCCTTCCAGGGATACGACCCTCACAGACCGCCTGACCCAAGCCTTCTCCGTCGCCGGCGAAAAGGCCCTCGATCCGCTGGCGCGTGAGCTCGGCTTCGCCGACCAGCGCAAAACCGCCGCCAACATCTCCCTCCTTCGCGAAGTGATGGGTGACGACGACCTGCTCGCCGTCATCGTCCTTGCGGCCCTCCCCGCCGCCGACCCCGACGCCGCCCTCAACAACCTCGAGCGACTCACCGCCACCGTGCCGGCGGACCTCCTGATCCCCGTGCTGCGGGAGGAGGCCTCCCGGGGGCACCTCCTCACCATCCTGGGGGCCTCCGGCTTTCTGACCGGCATCCTCTGCCGGAAGCCCGACTATTTCTCCGACCTCTTCCCCGGCGGTGAGCTGACCCGGCGCAAGACGACGGAGGCCATGCTCCCCGAGCTGCGCCTCCTGGTTCCCGACGGGGCCGACTTCGCCGCCCTGCAGGCCGGCCTGCGCCGCTACAAGGCCCGGGAGATCCTGCGTATCGGATCGCGGGACCTCTGCGGCCTGGCCGAGATGGCCGAGGTGACCGCCGAGCTCTCCGACCTGGCCGCGGCGAGCCTGCAGCGGGCCTACGAGATCAGCGACGCCCTGCTGCGCCGGGAATTCGGGGCCCCCCTGCTCGAGGCCGGCGGGGAGGCCGAGTTCACGATCTTCGGCATGGGGAAGCTCGGGGGACGGGAGCTCAACTTCTCCTCCGACATCGACCTGATCTACTTCTACTCCTCGGAGCTGGGGGAGACGGCCGGCATCGACGACGGGGTGGGAGGAAAGCGCAACCGCCTCCACCTTCACCAGTACTTCGTCAAGCTCGGCGAGCTGATTTCCCGGGCCCTGCACGAGCCGACGGCCGACGGCTTCGTCTTCCGGGTCGACCTGCGCCTGCGCCCCGAGGGGGAGCGGGGGGAGATGGCCAATTCGGTGCGGGGAGCGGAGGTCTATTACGAGAGCTGGGGGCAGAGCTGGGAGCGGGCCGCCATGCTCAAGGCGCGCCCCCTGGCCGGCTCCATCCCCCTGGGGGAAGGGCTCCTGCGCAACCTCGATCCCTTCATCTACCGGCGCTTCCTCGACTACGGCATGGTCGAGGACATCAAGACCATGAAGCAGAAGATCGACCACTCCCTGGCCCGGGAGCGGGAGGGGGAGCAGAACATCAAGCTCGGGCGGGGGGGGATCCGGGAGATCGAGTTCTTCATCCAGGCCCTGCAGCTCATCTACGCCGGCAAGAAGCCGGCCCTGCGGGAGCGCAACTCCCTGAAGGCCCTCGAGCTGCTGCGCCGGGAGAGGCTGGTGGAGGAGGCCGCCTTTTCCACCCTGAGGGAGGCCTATATCTTCCTGCGCAACGTGGAGCATCGCATCCAGGTGGTGCAGGAGCGCCAGACCCAGAGCCTTCCGACCCGCGACGAGGAGCTGAAGGCCCTCGCCCGGCGCTGCGGTTTTTCGGACCGGGCCTCCTTCGAGAAGGAGCTCGAGCGGCACCGC
>JBFHXN010000195.1:0-5386 GCA_041598955.1 Desulfuromonadales bacterium
CGTTTGGGCATGGCGGCCAGAAAAGGCGGGCGGGGATTGGGGCCCGGGAAGGGGTGAAGCTCAACGGAATTTCATAAAAAATTCCCGGTCATGATAAAGGAATCGAGGGGGGTTGGCCATAAAAAAACGCCGCCCGGGGGAGAGAGGTCCCGGTGCGGCGCAAAGGGGGTTGCAGGATTCCGTTCGGAGGCCTGCGGTTTGTGCCCCTACAAAGGTTGTACTGGGAATTAGCAAATGTTGTGCCAGCTTCAGGGGAAAAAAGCCGTGAAAAAGGCGAGGTCTTTGAAAGGGGCCTGGGACGGGGATTTCCGAGGGTCCGACTCGGCAATGCTTGCCGGCTCCTGACAGGGAAGGGGGAGGGAACGGTGGGGAAAGGCTTTAATGTGGGCCAGAAATGGCACGATTTTCCCGGAGGGTGTGTCATTAGGCGCACTAGGGGGCGGGGCGGAATTCCTCTCCGCTCAAACCGTAGCGGCTGAGCAGGCGGTAGAAGGTACGACGGGGGATCTGGGCCTTGCGGGCGGCCAGGGAAACGTTGCCTCCGGCCTCCTGCAGGTAGTGCTTGACCAGCCCCTTCTCCACCTGGCTGAGGTGCTTCTCCCTCTGGTTGCGGAAGGTCGGCTGGGCGGAAGAGGCCTCCCCCCGGCTCCCTCGCAGGGCGAGCTCTCCGAAGACCACGGGGAGGTTCTCCAGGCGGATGATGTCGTCCTGCGCGAGAACGGCGGCCCGCTCGAGGACGTTCTGCATCTCCCGGATGTTCCCGGGCCAGGGGTACTCCATCATGGCCGCTACGGCCCTGTCCTCGATGCCGCGGATGGTCTTGTTGATCCGGTTGCTCGCCCGCCCGATGAAGTGGTGGGTCAGGGCCGGGATCGATTCGAGGCGGCTCCGCAGAGGGGGCATGGTGATGGTGAAGACGTTGAGGCGGTAGTAGAGATCCTCCCGGAACCATCCCTCCTTGACCCCCTGCTCCAGGTTGCGGTTGGTGGCGGCGATCAGGCGCACGTCGACCCGGGCGACGGAGTTGCTGCCCACGTGGCGGATCTCTCCGCTGTCGAGGACCCGCAGGAGCTCGGCCTGGAGTTTGGGGGTGATGTCGCCGATTTCGTCGAGGAAGATGGTCCCGCCGTTGGCGGCCTCGAAAAGCCCCTTCTTGTCGGTGATGGCTCCCGTGAAGGCCCCCTTCTTGTGGCCGAAGAGCTCGCTCTCCAGCAGGCTGTCGGTGAGGGTGGTGCAGTTGACGGCGACCAGGGGCTTGTCGGAGCGCTGGCTGTTCTCGTGGATGGCGCGGGCGGTGAGCTCCTTGCCCGTCCCCGATTCCCCCCGGATGAGCACCGTCGTGGGGGTGGGGCCGACCTGCCGGATCAGCTTGAGGACTTCGAGGGTGCGGGGGTCGTGGCCGACCAGGGCCGTGTTCCCGAACTCCTGGGCCAGGGCCCGCTGGGCCAGTTCGTATTTCTGGGCGAGGTTGAAGCGGTCCTCCTCCAGGCGCTTGAGGGAGAAGGGAAGACACATCTCCGGTTCGGCCAGCCCCTGGTAGACCGCCACGGCGTGCTCGCGGCAGGTGGGGTAACCGCAGGCGCCGCAGTCGAGTTCATCCTGCTCGATGAATTTGTTGGTCGACTGAAGGATTTTCCGGATGCTGTCGCTTCCGGGGAGGTCGAGGCGGCGGAACTTGTTCTTGAAGCGCCGGGTCATGTCGGGAAGGGGAACCTTTTCCAGGTAGTGCCCGAGGGTGTCGTAGGGGACCTCGGCCCCGTCGAAGTAGCGGATGATGAGGTTGCGTTTGGAGAAGGTGGTCAGGCGGTTGTTTTTGCCCGGCCCTCCGATGCAGCCTCCGCCGCAGAAGCGAAGGTCGACGATCTTGGGGGTGATTCGTCCGGCGGCCAGGTCCTTGATGACCTCCAGGGCATTCTCCTCCCCCTCGGTGGAGATGAAGTCGGGGTCGAGAAAGTCGTGGTGCACTCCGAAGGCCTGGAAAGGGCCTCCCGAGACGGCGAAGAGGCGCCCGGCCCGGGGAGCGAGGCCGTCGAAGGGGGTATCGGGAAGCCGGGGAAGGTCGATTCCCCTCTCCTTGAGCATCTGGCTGAGCTCCTTGTAGGTCAGCACCAGGTCGATGGCCCCGGCCACCTCCTCGGCTTCGATTTCGAATTTGCCGGCGATGCAGGAGCTGATGTAGACGACCCGGGTCTTCTCCCCGCGGTGGGCCTTGATAAATCGCCCGATGGCGACCATGGGAGAGACCACCCCCAGCATGCTGCGCAGCAGCTGGGGGTAGTGGCGTTCGATGAGGTCGACGATGGTCGGGCAGTGGGTCGAGAGCAGCGGCCCTTCGGCCCCCTGGGAGATTCGCTGGGTGTAGGCGCTCTGGATCAGCTCCACCCCGTAGGCCCCTTCGTGGACTTCGCAGAACCCGAGCCGCTTGATGCCGGTGACCAATTGGGCGGGCCGGGCGTCGTTGAAGAAGGCGGGAAAGGAGCATCCGAGAACCGCCACCACCTCCTGGCGGCCGTCGAGAAAGGAGCGGGTCAGCTCCGTGCCGTCGACGATCACCTTGGCCTGCTGGGAGCAGACCTTGATGCACTTGCCGCAGCCGATGCAGCGCTGGTGGATGACCTCGGCGCAGTCTTTCTTGACCTTGATCGCCTTGACCGGGCAGTTGCGGACGCAGGAATAGCACTTGCGGCAACTTTCCTTGACCGTCGTGATGGGGCCCATGGTCGCTCCGGAGCGGGTGTCGAGGGAGGGATAGAGAGTGGCACAGGGAGAACGGCCGGATTGTGCCATCCCTGGCACGGCCGGGTCAACCGATTTAATCGGTATACGGGGAGGAGGGTGAAGAAAGTTGATCCGGAGGGGAGGGTGAGGGAAAAGACGGGGGCTCAGAAGCTGCGGAAGCGTCCCACCTCTTCGCTGAAGTGGCAGGCGGCGGAGTGTCCCTTAGCCTTTTCCTCGAGAGGGGGGGAGGTCTCGCGGCAGAGATCCCTGGCGTAGGGGCACCGGGGGTGGAAGGAGCAGCCGGAGGGCTTCTCGAGGGGGGAGGGGGGCTCCCCCTTGAGGGGGATGCGACTCCTGCGGCGGGCCGGGTCGGGGATCGGAACGGCGTTGAGCAGGGCTTCGGAGTAGGGGTGGCGGGGGGCCTTGTAGAGGTTCCGTGAAGCGGAGAGCTCCACGATCCTCCCGAGGTACATGACCGCCACCCGGTCGCTGAGGTGCTCGATCACCGAGAGGTCGTGGGCGATGAAGAGGTAGGTGAGGCCGAACTCCCGCTGCACGTCCTGGAGCAGGTTGACCACCTGGGCCTGGATGGAGAGGTCGAGGGCCGAGACGGGCTCGTCGGCGACGATGAGCTTGGGGCGCACCGCCAGGGCCCTGGCGATGCCGATGCGCTGGCGCTGTCCCCCGGAGAACTCGTGGGGGTAGCGCTCGTAGTGGCGGGGCTCCAGGCCGACCACGGAGAGCAGGCGCTCGACCTCCCGGCGCAGCTCCGCTCCGGAGGCGAGGTTGTGGATCTTCAGCGGCTCTCCCACGATCTCCCCGACCCGCAGGCGGGGGTTGAGGGAGGAGTAGGGATCCTGGAAGATCATCTGCATCTCCCGGCGAAGGGGGCGCATTTCCCCCGGGGAGAGGCCGGTGATCTCCCGCCCCTGGAACCGGATTTCTCCCCCGTCCGGCTCGATCAGGCGCAGGATCAGCCGGCCCAGGGTGGACTTGCCGCAGCCCGATTCCCCCACCAGCCCCAGGGTCTCCCCGGGGTAGAGGGAGAGGTCGACACCGTCCACGGCCTGCAGGCGCCGGGTTTTCCCTCCGAGGGGGCCGCCGGAGACGGGGAAGGATTTGGAGAGGGCGCGGATGTCGAGCAGAGGTTCCATCCAAGTGTCCCGTGCGGTTGGTTGTGTCTGCGAATTCTGAGTGATTTTGCCAACTGTCAAGGCGTCGCCGACGTTGGCCTAGCCATGCGCTAAGCCAAGGAGGCGCAACGCTGACAGGGGGCAAAAGAACCAGAATTATAGAATAGAAATAACTGCACGGGGCACTATGCCTGCCAGCAGCGGACCAGGTGGCCCGGGGAGACCTCCTGGAGTTTGGGGAGCTTGCCCCGCCGGGGGGCGAAAGGTGGGGGGCAGAGGTCGAGGAAGGATCTCCCCTCCTGGTGGCCCCCCGTCGGCTGAGCGATGGTCGAGAGACGCTCCCGTTTCTCACCCAGGCGGGGGATGCAGCCGAGCAGTCCCTGGGTGTAAGGGTGTACGGGGTTGGCGAAGAGCTCTTTCACCGGGGCGTATTCCATGATCAGCCCGGCGTACATGACCGCGACCCGGTCGGCGGTCTCGGCCACCACCCCGAAGTCGTGGGTGATGAGCAGGGTGCCCATGTTGCGCTCGGCTTTGAGCCCGGAGAGCAGGTCGATGATCTGGGCCTGGATGGTGACGTCGAGGGCGGTGGTCGGCTCGTCGGCGATGAGCAGGCGGGGATTGCAGGCCAGGGCCATGGCGATCATCACCCGCTGCCGCATCCCCCCGGAGAGCTGGTGGGGATAGTCCCGAAGGCGCTGCCGGGGGGAGGGGATCCCCACCTGGTGGAGCAGCTCGGCCCCTCGGTCCAGCGCCTGGCGCCGGTCGAGCCCCCGGTGGAGGCGCAGCACCTCCCCGATCTGTTCCCCGATGGGGAAGACGGGATTGAGGGAGGTCATCGGCTCCTGGAAAATCATCGCGATCTTGTTCCCCCGCACCCGGAGCATCTCCTGTTCGGGGATGCGGCGCAGGTCTTCCCCGCGGAAATGGATCTCCCCCTCGACGATTCGGCCGGGGGGCGGCACCAGGCGCAGAAGGCTGAGGGCGGTCATCGACTTGCCGCAGCCCGACTCCCCCACCAGGGCGAGGGTCTCCCCTTCGGCGAGGGTGAAGTCGAGACCGCGCACGGCCTTGACCAGCCCCTGGCCGGTGAAGAAATAGGTCATCAGGTTGCGCACGTCGAGCAGCGGCTGCATGGGCGGATTCCCGGGGGAAAAGGTGGTTCAATGTACAGGGATTTGCAGGAGCGGTCAAGAAGGCTCGGGCCCTCCGGCCAGGCCTTCGGGGGGCTTTTCTTCCGGCGGAGGGCGTGCTACCATCCACCCCCCTTTTGGACCCACCCGAGCAACTGGAGGATATCCATCCATGCCCCTGACCCCGGACCAACTGAAGCCGATCCTGACCTCCATCATCCAGGAGAGCGGTCTCAAGCCCTTTCAGGTCGAGAATACCGTGACCCTGCTGCGGGAGGGAGGGACGGTCCCCTTCATCGCCCGCTACCGCAAGGAGAAGACCGGGGAGCTCGACGAGGTGCAGATCCGCCTGGTCGAGGAGAAGCTCGCCTATTTCTCCGAGCTCGAGGAGCGGCGCGGGAC
>JBFHXN010000196.1:0-5330 GCA_041598955.1 Desulfuromonadales bacterium
AACCTTTCCATAACATCGGAGACGAACCCATGATGAAATATCCCGAAATCGACCCGGTCATTTTTCACATCGGCCCCCTGCCGGTCCGCTGGTACGGGATGATGTATCTGCTCGGCTTTGCGGCCGCCTACTTCATCATCGCCCATCTCGCCAAACGTCGGGGTCTTCCCCTCGATCGAAACGGCGTCGCGGATTACCTCACCTGGGGGGTGCTGGGGGTCGTGCTCGGCGGCCGGCTCGGCTACACCCTCTTCTACAACTTCTCCTATTTCATCGAGCGCCCTCTGGAGATCTTCTACATCTGGCAGGGGGGGATGAGCTTCCACGGGGGGCTGCTCGGCGTGGTGGTGGCGACGGTCCTTTTCTGCCGCGCCCGGAAGCTTCCGGTCCTTCTGACCGGCGACATCCTGGTCACCGCAGCTTCCGTCGGGCTGGGCCTGGGACGCCTGGGGAATTTCATCAACGGAGAGCTCTGGGGACGGGTCACGGACGTCCCCTGGGGGATGGTCTTTCCTGGAGCGGGACCCGACCCGAGGCATCCCAGCCAGCTCTACCAGGCCTTTCTGGAGGGACCGCTCCTCTTTATCTGCCTCTGGTGGCTCCATCGGCGCGGGGTCCGGCCCGGGGTTCCCTTCTTCTCCTTTTTCGTCCTCTACGGCCTCTTCCGCATCGTGGCGGAGTTCTTCCGGCAGCCCGATCTGCATCTCGGCTTTCTCTGGGGGGGAGCGACCATGGGTCAGCTCCTCTCCATCCCCATGGTCCTCTTCGGCCTTGTCGGGTTGGTCGTCGTCCTGCGAAAGGGGAGGGGATGATACAGGGGGTGCGGGGGATCATCTTCGACTGCGACGGGGTCCTCCTCGACAGCCGGCCGGCCAACCTGGCCTACTACAACGCGGTGCTCACCCAGATGGGGGTGGCGGCGATTGCAGCCGACGACGGGGAGCTCTCCCAGCTCTGTCACACGGCCGCCAGCTCCCAGGTCTTCGCGGTCCTGCTCGGCGAAGAGCGGGTCGGAGACGCGATGGCCAGGGCAGCGGCACTTGACTTCAGGCAGTTTCTCCCCTATCTCACCCCCGAGCCGGGGGTGAGCGAGACCCTGGGAGCACTCCAGAAGCGCTATCCCCTCGCCCTGGCGACAAACCGCACCCGGGGGGTGGAGTCTCTGCTGGCTCACTTCGGTCTCGACGGTTATTTCCGGGCGGTGGTGACCAGCAGCGACGTGGCGCGACCCACGCCCGCGCCCGACATGCTCAAACTGGCCGGCGCCAGCCTGGGGCTGGAGCCGGCCGAACTGCTGTTCGTGGGGGATTCGCCCGTCGACAGGGAAGCCGCCCGGCAGGCGGGCATTCCCTTTGCCGCCTACAAGGACGGCGTGACGGGGGATGTTTCGGTGGGGAGTTTTTCTGACCTGCTCACTCTTCTGGGCGGTTAGCCGAGGGTCTTTTCCATTTCGAGGACGTGGCCGCCGTCGAGCTGGCGGTAGGTGACCCGGTCCATGATCGACCGGATGAGGTAAACTCCCCGGCCATGCTCGTCGAGGCTTTGGGGGGCGGGGGCAGGGAGGTTGCTGATGTCGAAACCCTGCCCTTCGTCGAAGACCTTGATGCGCAGGGTCTGCTCCTGGATGGAGATGGTGATGTGCACGTGCGGACTGGGGCTCTCGGCGCTGGCGTGGCGGATGGCGTTGGTCGTCGCCTCGGTCAGCACCAGGTTGATCTGGTAGGCCAGCTCCTCCCGGTTCCCCTTGTACATCTTCAAGGTGCGCGCGATGTCCTCGCCGATCTTGCCGATCAGGCTCAGATAGCGTGTCTGGTTGGGAACCTTGATGTCGACTTCGATATGCTCGTTCATCACCCTTCCCCGATCCCTAGAAGCTGGCGAGGGCCTCTTCCGTTCCCGGGAAAATCTCGAAAACCCTGTGGAGGCGGGTGAGCTCGAACATCGATTTCACCTGGGACTGCAGGCCGCAGAGCTTGAGGTTGCCGTTGCGGGCGCTGGCGTTCTTGTAGCCCGAGACCAGCGCGCCGAGCCCTGAAGAGTCGACGAAGCGCACATCCTTGAGATTGATCAGCAGATTGATCTTTCCCTCCTCGAAGAGGTTGAGCATCTGTGCCTTGAGATCGCCGCTGTTGTGGGCGTCCAGGCGCTCCTCCCGGATCTCCATGAGAACCACCCCGCCCTTTTCCGTCGTATTGACCATCATCGTTTTTTCCTCCTGATTTTGAATGTCGGCCTCACGGTGGTCGACCGCGGGGGTCACCCGCGAGCGCCTTCCCCAAAGCCCGTAAAAGATACCATATTACCGGGCAGGCTGCCTATGCACTTTGGTCGCCCGGTTCCTCCACCCGCATGACGACCATGGAAACATCGTCGTTGAAGTTGGCCGCTCCGGTGAAGATCCGGACCTGTTCGAAGACCATCTCGATGATCTCCTCGGGAGGAAGCTTCCTGTGGTCACGCAGCAGGCTCCCCAGGCGCTGGGTGCCGAAGAACTCCCCCTCGGAACTTTCCGCCTCGGTCACCCCGTCCGTATAGAGCACCAGAAGGTCTCCCTTCTTCAGGGTGCACTGCTTCTCCTCGAATTCGACTTCCCGCTTGATCCCCAGGATCAGTCCCTCGGCGTCGAGATGATCGATCTCCCCCGTTTTCCCGTTCAGGAGCATGGGAGGGTTGTGGCCGGCGCTGGCGTAGGTGAGCTTGTCGGTGCGGGCGTCGAACTTGAGATAGAACATGGTGATGAAGAGTTCGCTTCGGGTGAGGTCTTCGTAAAAGAATTCGTTGAGGGCACGCATCATCCCCGCCGCGCTCTCGATACTCGAGACCTTGGCCTGGATGAACGTGCGGGTTTCGACCATCAGCAGGGCGGCGCCGACGTTGTGGCCGGAGACGTCGGCGATCACCAGGTCGATCTCATTGGGGGAGCGGGGGAGAAAGTCGTAGTAGTCCCCCCCGACCTGCCGGGCCGAAACACAGCGGCCGGCCAGGGAGATCCCTGGGATCTCCGGCTTGCGGGTGGGGAGCAGACCCCGCTGGATGTTCTTGGCGATCTGAAGCTCCCGCTCCTGGCTGCGGGCTTCGATCAGGCGACCGGTCTGCTTGGCATTGCGCCAGGCGACCCCGATCTGCCCAGAAAGGCTCTGGAAGAGCTCCACGAACTCCTTGGTGAAAATCCCCTTGGCCGAGCGGGAGAAGGCCGAGAGAACGCCTATCGGCTCCCCCTCGATGACGATCGGGGCGTGGGCGAAGGACTTGATCCCCTCCCGGTGGATGATCCGGGCCGAGCGGTCCTTGTCCATGAAATCGGTGTCGTTGACCACCTTGGGGGCGTTGGTGAGGAAGGCCTCCCCGATATAGGTGGTCATGTCGAGCTCCCTCTCCGACTCGCCGAGGTGCTCCGAGGTCATCCCCTTTTGGCTGCGCACGGTGAGGGCCTGCTTCTCATCGTCGAGGATGCGGATCACGCAGAGGTCGAACTTGAACTGCTGCGTTGCCAGCTCCAGGATGTTGTCGAAGATGTTCTGCAGGCTCGAGCCGCTCGCCACCACCCGGGCCGCCTCGTAGAGGACTCCGAGCTGCTCCCGGCTGGAGGTGCGGCTGATGGTGACCGAGCCGAAAATGTCGAAGACGTCCTCCATCTGGCTGCCCCGGGCCGAGAGGTAGTTCTCGATGATGATCCTCGCCGGCGCCGCACCGACGGAGCCGGCCAGGGTCCGCTCCGTGAAGCGCTTGAGGCTGGGGAGCTCGTATTCGGAGAGACTCCCCCGCTCGTCGATTTCCCGGTTGCCCAGGTACTGGGCGATGGCGGCGTGAGCCTGTTTTTCCCCGATGAACTTGGCCATCAGCTCCACGAATTCCATGATGGTGGGGGCTTTGCTGAGGCGCTTGCGGGTCACCGTTTCGGCCGGGGGCTGGAAGACGTCGACGAATTTCACGGCCTGCTCCCTCTCCTCCCGGTACGCCGGGGTGAGAATGGAGAGGGTCAGGAAGGCGCCGATGTTGAAAAAGAGGGTCCAGAAGAGGGAGTGGCTCCAGATGTCGAAGCCCTGGAGGCCGAAGAGTTCAAGCGGCCGCAGCAGGCTCATCCCGAAGAGGCCGTTGACCAGGATGTCGCTCTCGATCCACCCCGAGCGGACGAAGGAGGGGACCAGCAGTGTGAAGAACCAGAGGCAGAAACCGAGGACGAGGCCGACGGTGGCGCCGAGGCGGTTGGCCCTTTTCCAGAAGAGGCCGCCGATCAGGGCCGGGGCGAACTGGGTGGCCGCGATGAAGGAGATCAGGCCGATGTTCACCAGGGCGTAGCTCTCGCCGATGATGCGGAAATAGAGGTAGCCGAGAAAGACGACGGCCAGGATGGCCAGGCGCTTGGTATTGATCAGGAGCCGGGAGAGGTTGCGGTTGCCGATGGGCAGGCGCAGGATGACAGGCATCACCAGGTGGTTGAGGATCATGGTCGCCAGGGCCACCGAGGAGACCATGACCATGCCGGCGGAGGCGGAGAATCCACCGATGAAGACCAAAAGCGCCATCCAGGGATGGCCGCTCTCCAGGGGGAGGTGGATGAGGAAGTAGTCGGCGTTGGTGGCGTCGCCGCCGTTCAGCAGAAGCCCCCCCAGGGCGATGGGAAGAACGAAGAGGTTGATCAGGAACATGTAGGCGGGGAAGCGCCACATGGCCTTGGTAATATGCTTTTCGTCCGAATTCTCGATGACCATGATGTGGAACTGCCGGGGGAGAAACATGAAGGCCATCATGGAGATGAAGGTGAGGGTGAACCAGGAGAGGTAGGGGATCTGTTCGGTGTTCAGAAGGAGCAGATGGCTCTTCTCCGGAAACTCCGTGAGGAAGCGGGTGAAAATATCCCCCATGCCGTCGAAGAGGACGTAGGTGACGAAGATCCCCACGGCGAGAAAGGCGACGAGCTTGATCAGGGATTCCAGGGCGATGGCCGCCACCAGCCCCTCGTGCCGTTCGGAGGCGTCCAGGTGGCGGGCGCCGAAGAGAACGCCGAAGAGCCCCAGCACCAGGGCGACCAGAAAGGCGGTGTCGACGGGGTGGGGGAGGGTCCCGAGGAGTTCCTTTATGCTTCGTCCGGCCCCGGGGGCCGGCATGGTGAGCAGGTCGAAGGTGTGGGCGACGGCCTTGAGCTGCAGGGCGATGTAGGGCATGATGCCGAGCACCGCGAAAATGGTGACGATGGCCCCTAGCACGGCCGACTTGCCGTAGCGGCTGGAGATGAAGTCGGCGATGCTGACGATGTTCTGCTCCTTGCTGATGCGCACCATTTTGCGCAGCAGAAATCCCCAGGTGAAGATGATCAGGGTGGGCCCCAG
>JBFHXN010000197.1:0-5319 GCA_041598955.1 Desulfuromonadales bacterium
ATCGACGTCGGGGTCAACCGCGTCGGCGAGAAGAAGCTTGTGGGCGACGTCGAATACGACGCGGCCCTCAAGAGGGCCAGCGCCATCACCCCCGTCCCCGGCGGGGTGGGACCGATGACCATCACCATGCTGCTGCACAACACGGTCGAGAGCGCCAAGCGGCGCGCCGCCGGCAAGTAAGCTGTTGGCAAACGCCCGGGGGAGAGACCTTCCCCGGGCGTTTCTTTTTCTCATCCCTCGGCAGACTGCCGCGGCGGGCGGCTCTTTCAACCGCACGCCTGGAGTCGATTGAGATGATCATCAGCGAACAGAAGAGCCGGGAGGAAATCCTGCGCTGCCTCGGGGAGATGAGGAGCGTCTTCCTCGTCGGATGCGCCGCCTGCGCCACCGCCTGCAAGGCCGGCGGGGAGGAGGAGATCTTCCGCATGCAGGAGTGGCTCGCCGCCGCCGGCAAGGAGGTCACCGGAAGCGTCGTCATCGATGAGGCCTGCCACATCATGCGGGCCGGCAGGGACCTGCGGGAGCACCGATCCCAGTTGGAGGAAGCCGACGCGCTGCTGGTGCTGACCTGCGGAGCCGGGGTCCAGTCGGTCTCGGGCCAGAACGAGAAGCGGGTCATCGGCGCCCTCGACACCCTCTTCCTCGGCAACATCCGCCGGTTCGGCCAGTACGAGGAGAAGTGCTCCCTGTGCGGGGAGTGCATCCTCAACGAGACGGCGGGGATCTGCCCGGTGACCACCTGCGCCAAGGGACTGCTCAACGGCCCCTGCGGGGGGATGGAGGAAGGCCGGTGCGAGGCTGACCGAGAACTCGACTGCGCCTGGTGCCTGATCTTCGAGAGACTCGGGAAACAGGGGCGCCAGGGAATCTTCGACCGAACCGTGCCTCCCAAGGACTGGGCCAAAAAGCCCAAACCGGGGCGGCACAGGATCAAGTAGGCTCCATGTCCCTGCTGGAAGAGCATCTGCGCGCCGGCCGCTTCGCCGTCACCGCCGAGATCGCCCCCCCCAAGGGGACCGATCTCGGCCCGATGCTCGCCACGGTGCGCGCCTTCGAGGGGTTGACCGCCGTCAACGTGACGGACAACCAGGGGGCCAACATGCGCATGTCCCCCCTGGTGGTGGCCGGCCTGCTGCTTCGCGAAGGGATCGAGCCGGTGCTGCAGATGACCTGCCGGGACCGCAACCGCCTCGCCCTGCAGTCCGACCTTCTCGGCGCCGCCACTCTCGGCGTGGAAAACCTCCTGCTCCTGTCGGGGGACCACGCCCGCTTCGGTGACCACCCGGCGGCCCGCTCCGTCTTCGACCTCGACTCGGTGCAACTGCTGCAGGGGGTCAGCGCCCTGATGGGGGGCCAGGACCTCTCTGGCCGAACCCTGGCCGGAGCCCCCCGCTTCTTCGCCGGAGCGGCCGTTTCCCCGGAGGCCGAACCCTTTGAGCTGATGTTTCAGAAATTCAGGAAGAAGGTAGACGCCGGAGCCCGGTTCTTCCAGACCCAGGCCATTTTCGACCCCGGCCGCCTGGAGCGCTTCATGGCCCGGACAGCCCCCCTCGGCGTGCCGGTGATCGCCGGGGTTCTCCTGGTCAAGAGCGCCCGCATGGCGCGTTTCCTCAACGAGAACATCCCCGGGGTTCGCGTGCCCCTGGAGTTGACCCAACGCCTGGAGCAGGCCTCCTCCCCCCTTGACGAGGGGGTGGCCATCGCCCGGGAGATGGCGGCCTGCGCCCGGGCCGCCTGTCAGGGGATCCACCTGATGACCCTCGGCCATGAGGATCGCATCCCCGAGATCCTCGCCGCCGGCTGAGGAGCAGGGGCTTTCGAAAACAGGGAGGGACGATGAAGCAGACGCCTCTGAACCGGGCCCACCGAGAAATGGGCGGACGCATGGTCGAATTCGGCGGCTGGCAGATGCCCGTCCAGTACTCGGGGGTCATCGAGGAACACCTGGCGGTGCGCAACGCGGCCGGGCTCTTCGACGTCTCCCACATGGGGGAGATCGTGGTCAGGGGCCCCGATGCCCTCGCCTTCGTGCAGCTTCTGACGGTCAACGACGCCTCCCGCCTGGTCAACGGCCAGGTCCAGTACACGGCCCTGTGCTATCCCCACGGCGGAGTGGTGGACGACGTCACCCTCTACCGCTTCGACCACGACCACTACCTCTTCTGCGTGAACGCGGCCAACACCGACAAGGACTTCGCCTGGATGGAGGAGGCCCTTCTCGACAGCGGCCTTCGGCAGGCCAGCCTGCGAAACGCCAGTGACGACTTCGCCCAGCTCGCCCTTCAGGGTCCGGCCGCGGAAACCATCCTCGCCCGGCTCACCCTGACCGACCTTGCCTCCATCGCCTACTACCACTTCTACGAAGGTCTCGTCGCCGGGGAGCCGGTCATCATCTCCCGCACCGGCTACACCGGCGAGGCGGGCTTCGAGCTCTACTTCGCCCCTGATTCCGCCGAGAAACTCTGGGGCGCCCTGCTCGAAACCGGCCGGCCGGACGGCCTGATTCCCGTCGGCCTCGGTGCCCGGGACACCCTGCGGCTGGAGAAGGGCTACGCCCTCTACGGCCACGAGCTCTCGCCGGAGATCTCACCTCTCGAAGCCGGCCTGGGATGGATCACCAAGCTCGACAAGGGGGACTTCATCGGCCGGGACGCCCTGATGCGGCAGAAGGCCGAAGGGATCCCCCGGCGCCTGATCGGATTCACCCTCGCCGAGGCGGGCGTACCCCGGGCCGGATACCCCGTTTTCGCCGGGGGGCGGGAGGTCGGGACGGTCACCAGCGGAACCCTTTCCCCAACCCTGCGGATCGGCATCGGCCTGGCCCTGGTGGAATCGGCCTCGGCCGGGGAGAAAGCCCTGCAGATCGGCATCCGCAGCCGGCGGGTCGAGGCCGGGTTGACGAAGCCCCCCTTTGTAAGCAACTGACCTAGCAGGGACGACCCGAGAGGGCCCTGAGCGAACCCATCCCTACCCATTTCATCCAGGAGGAGAGTCATGGAATTTCCCGAAGATCTCATGTACACCGAGGAGCACGAGTGGGTCCAGATCGAGGGGGACCTGGCCATCATCGGCGTCACCGATTTCGCCCAGGACCAGCTCGGGGACGTGGTCTTCGTCGAGCTGCCCGAGGTGGGGACGGTGCTCAAGGAGGGGAAGCCCTTCGGGGTGGTGGAATCGGTGAAGGCCGTCTCCGACGTTTACGCCCCCCTCTCCGGAGAGGTGGTGGAGATCAACGAGGAACTCCCCGAGGCCCCCGAGGTCATCAACACCTCCCCCTACGAGGACGGCTGGATGATCAAGATCCATTTCTCCGACCCCTCCCAGCTCGACGGGCTGATGGACGCCGATGCCTACCGGGCCTTCGTCGAGGAGGAGGGATAAGAGCCATGCGCTTCATCCCCCACACCGACGAAGACATCCGGGCCATGCTGGAGACCGTCGGGGTCGACCGGGTGGAGGATCTCTTCGTCGGCGTCCCCCCCGGGCTGCGGCTGAGAAGCCCCCTCGACCTGCCCCCCCCGCAGGCCGAAGGAGAACTGCTGCGATCCCTGCAGCGGCTCGCCTCGGTCAACGCCACTCCCGAGAATCATCTCAGTTTCCTCGGCGGCGGGGCCTACCACCACTTCATCCCTTCGGCCGTCGACCAGCTCATCTCCCGCAGCGAGTTCTACACCGCCTACACCCCCTATCAGCCGGAGATCAGCCAGGGGACCCTGCAGGCCATCTTCGAGTTCCAGACCCTGATCTGCCAGCTGACCGGCATGGACGTGGCCAACGCCTCCCTCTACGACGGCGCCTCCGCCTGCGCCGAGGGGGTGCTGATGGCGGTGCGGGCCACCCGGCGACACCGGGTGCTCCTCTCGGCCGCCCTGCACCCCGAGTACCGCGCCACCATCGCAACCTACTGCCGATACCTCGACGTGGAACTGGTCGAGATCCCCATCGATGCCGAAGGACGCACCGACAAGAAGCTCCTCGCGGCCTCCCTCGACCCCGCCACGGCGGCGGTGGTCGTCGGATACCCCAACTTCTTCGGGGTGATCGAGGACCTGGCCCCCCTGGCCGAGGTCGCACAGGGAGCGGGCGCCCGTCTGGTCGCCGCCGTGCAGGAACCTGTCGCCCTTGGGCTGCTCAAGTCCCCGGGCGAGCTCGGCGCCGACATCGTCGCCGGCGAGGGGCAGAGCTTCGGCATCCCCGTCTCCTTCGGGGGCCCCTACCTCGGCTTCTTCGCCGCCCGGGAAAAGGACCTGCGCACCATGCCCGGCCGCTTGGTCGGAGAGACGGTCGACCTGGAGGGGCGACGGGGCTTCGTTCTCACCCTCGCCACCCGGGAGCAGCACATCCGCCGGGAGAAGGCCACCTCCAACATCTGCTCCAACCAGGGGCTCTGCGCCCTGATGGCCACCGTCTACCTCTCCCTGCTCGGCAAGACGGGGCTGCGGGAGGTGGCCGAGCAGAACCTCGCCAAGGCCGAGTACGCCAAGGCCCGGATCGGCGTCCTCCCCGGCTTCACCCTTCCCTTTGCGGGGCCGACCTTCAACGAGTTCGTGGTGGAGGCCGAAGAAGGCGCAGCCGCGGTCCTCGCCCGCCTCGAGGAACAGAAGATCCTCGGCGGCATCCCCCTCGGGAAGTCCGCCCCCGGTATGGACAAACGCTTTCTGGTCTGCGTCACCGAGCAGAACAGCCGCGAGGAGATCGATCTTCTCGCCGCCGCCCTGGCAGGAGGCAGATCATGAAGAGCGTCGGCACCAGCGGCCTGGTCCTCAACGAGAAGCTCCTCTTCGAGCATTCCGACCCCGGGCGGCGCGGCTACAGCCTCCCCTCCCTCGACGTCCCCCCCGCGAGCCTCCCCGATGGGCTCTCCCGGAAGGAGATCACCGGCTTCCCCGAACTCTCCGAGGTCGACGTGGTGCGCCACTTCACCCGTCTCTCCACCTGGAACTACGGGGTCGACTCGGGCTTCTATCCCCTGGGAAGCTGCACCATGAAGTACAACCCCAAGGCCAACGAGGTGGCGGCCCGCCTCAGCGGCTTCGCGGGGGTCCACCCCCAGACCCCGGACCATCTCTCCCAGGGAGCCCTGGGGCTGATGTTCCACCTGCAGCAGGCCCTGGCAGAGATCTCGGGGCTTCCCGCCGTCACCCTGCAGCCCGCCGCCGGAGCCCACGGGGAGCTCGCCGGGATGCTCATGATCCGGGCCTGGCACGAGGCCCGGGGGAACCCCAGGAAAAAGGTCCTGATCCCCGACACGGCCCACGGCACCAACCCGGCCACGGCCGCCCTCTGCGGCTACGAGGTGGTGCCGGTCAAAAGCGACGG
>JBFHXN010000198.1:0-5308 GCA_041598955.1 Desulfuromonadales bacterium
CCCGTCGGTTCCACGCCGGCCTCGCGGGCCTCTTCCTCCACCTGGCGGGCCTCTTCCAGCAACCCCGTGCGCCGGGCTGAAGTCAGCAGACGACTCCAGAGCAATCCGGGGACGCCGACCCCGTATTTGGTCCGGGAGGCACGGTAGGCTTCCAGGCTTTTGCGGTAGGCGATGAAGGCGTTGTTGGAATCCCCCTGGGCCTCGTAGATCAGGCCGGTGAGCAGCCGCAGAAAGGCATCCTCGCGATAGACGTTGCGCTCGCCGTAGCGGTCGACGTACCAGTTGAGCTTTTCATCGACCCGGCGGGACTCCACGGCCGCCGCCCCCAGGTCCCCGAGAGCGAGAAAGTTCAGGGTCTTGAGGTAGTTGAGAAAGACCGCCTCGTAGTCCTCTCCGGCGAAGGCAATGACGTTGTCGTTGGTGATGAAGCTCAGCCCCTCGGCGGAGAGGCTGCGTGTGAAGAGTTGCTCGGAGAG
Source organism: Desulfuromonadales bacterium (assembly GCA_041598955.1). GTDB lineage: Bacteria > Desulfobacterota > Desulfuromonadia > Desulfuromonadales > JBFHXN01 > JBFHXN01. Next base: position 477 of record JBFHXN010000198.1, read on the forward strand.
CCGGTCGGCCTCCTCCAGTTCCCGGTTGCTCTCCTCCCAGTCCCCCTTGAGATGGAGCAGGGTTCCACGCTCCATCAGGTAGAGCAGCCGGTTCTTGCGGCTCTTGGCCAGGGCCGACTTGTCGAGCAGGGTGAGGGCCTGCTCGAAATTGCAGGCCCGTGCCAGCAGGTGGCATTCCTGCTGAACGGCCTTCGGCCCGATGCAGCCGGAGAGAGACAGCGCAAGAAAGCCGACGATGGCCAGGCGGGCCGGAGAAGGGAAAGGGGACACGGAGCGCTGCCCCCTACGGGCCGAAGCGGGAGCGCTTGACGAATTTCTTGATCTTCTTCTCGCCGATCCAGACCTTGCGGTTGTTGGTCATGTCGATAAGTTCCAGGTTCGCCTGATAGTAGACGACCCTCTCCCCGCCGTCGCGGTCGATGATGGAGTTGATGGAGCCGATCAGCATGAAGTCCGCCCCCGCCTCCATCCCGGGAGCCTTGCGGGTTTCAGGCGCGGCGTGGATATCCTGGTCGAGGCGCTCCTCGCGCACTCCGAGCCGCTCCTCGGAGGAGGCCACGAAATTGGCCCGACCCGAGTTGATCAGCGCCCTCTCCAGGTCCTTGGTGAAGGTTTCGGTGCTGACGTGCTCGCTGGAGCGGTTGAGAATACGCCCCACGATGACGTCGGGCTTCTGGCCGGTGCGGGTGACGAACTGGGAGAGCCAGGGGTGGTTGAGACAATCCTGGACCATGGCCTCGGAGACGAGGCGGCTGTCCGTATCGTTCCAGCGGCCGGAGAGGTCCTTGACTTCATCCACTCCGACCCTCTTCACGCTCGTGCCGCAGGCACCCATCAGCAGCACCAGGGCCAGCAGAACGGCGGATCTCAAAACGTTGCGCATGCGCTATTTTCTCCCTTCCTCGCGAAGAATGGCGTCAAAACCCTTGTCGGCATTGTTGCGGATGTAGCTGCGCAGGCGGGGATCCATGCGGTCGACCTCCTCCAGCGCCGCCTTCACCCCCTCGAGGTCAAGGCGGAGCAGGGCATAGATGGTATCGGTCTCGGGATTGCGCCAGTAGTCGATAACCCTGGCTCCGCGGACCGTCACCTGGGTGAAGGACTTGAGGCTGTCCTCCACGTGCTGCTCCTCCAGGGGCGTCTCACTCTGTCCGGCCGAGGCGATCTGAAAATCGCGGAAAAGGTTGGCCACGTAGGTGTTGAGCTGTCGCCCGATATCGGCCCTCCCCCGCTGCTCTGCCGTCTGGGTGGAGAGGGAGGCGCTGGCGATCCCCGTCACCGCCCCGACCCCGTAGAAGACCTTCGCGTTGGCGTCCTTGAAGGCGCCGCTCCCCCGGTTGATCCAGTCCGGCGCCCCCTTCACCAGCTTGTGCTTGCTCGAGCAGCCCGCCCCGGCGGCCATCAGGGCCGCCAGCGCCAGCAGGGCCAGCATCCTCAACGTTTTTCTCATCGCCCGGCTCTCCTTTCCGGCATGGTTGATATTCCGTTTCCCCGGGCCTGGCCCGAAGCAGGCGGTAATTATACCCCAAGGGTTCCCGGTATTAAAGGGTTTCCTGACCCGATTCCCACTCCATCCCCGGGACAGTCCCTCTTCGATTGGAAGGCCCCGACCGGGACGAAAGGGCGGGGCTGGGCCCCAAGGGGCAACGGCAGGCGCCGGGAGTGGAGTTTGTCCTGAAAACATGGTACTAAGGTGACTCTTGAAAAGCTCCCCCGAAAAAAGGAGACCCCATGCCCCAGCTTTTCGATCCGGCAAAGATCGGTTCCCTCGACCTGCCCAACCGTCTGGTCCGCAGCGCCACCTGGGAGGGGATGTGCGATGCCGACGGACGCCCCACCCCGCGGCTGATCGACTACTACCGCGAGCTTGCCGCTGGAGGGGTCGGCCTGATCATCTCAGGCTACACCTTCGTGCGATCCGACGGCCGCCAGCTCCCCGGAAAGATGGGGATCGACGAGGACGGCCTGGTCCCCGACCTGCGCCGCCTCACCGACGCCGTGCACGCCGCTGGGGGACGCATCTTCTGCCAACTTGTGCATGCCGGAGGCCAGACCAGCGCCAAGACCATCGGCTGCCAGCCCGTCGCCCCCTCGGCCGTGGAGAGCCCGAATTTTCCAGAAATCCCCCGAGAGCTCTCCATCTCCGAGATCGCCGACCTGGTCGCCGCCTTTGCCGCCGGAGCCCGCCGGGCCCGGGAGGCTGGCTTCGACGGCGTGCAGCTCCACGCCGCCCACGGATACCTGATCAACCAGTTCCTCTCCCCCCTCACCAACTGCCGGGGGGACGACTACGGCGGCTCCCTCGAGAACCGCCGCCGCTTCCTGCTTGAGGTCTTCGCCGCCGTGGCGGCCGCCGTGGGCGCCGGCTTTCCCGTGACCGCCAAGCTCACCGCCTCCGACCACCTGGATGGGGGCCTGACCCTCGAGGAAGCCTTGGCCGCTGCCCGGGACCTCGACCGGCTCGGCATCGACGCCATCGAGGTCAGCTCCGGAACGGCCGCCTCGGGTACCCTTGGCCCGGTGCGCACCAACATCCGCACCGAGGCCGACGAAGCCTACAACGCCGAATTTGCCCGGGCCATGCGCCAGGCGCTTAAAGCTCCGGTGATGAGCGTCGGAGGGGTGCGCTCCCCCGCCGTGGCGTCCCGGCTGATCGAGCAGGGAGACGCCGACTTCGTTTCCCTCTCCCGCCCCCTCATCCGGCAGCCCGACCTCCCCGCCCGCTGGCAGCGGGGTGAAAGGGGGGCGGCCACCTGCATCTCCTGCAACGGCTGCTTCCGCCCGGGACTCAAGGAAGGTGGAATCTACTGCGTGGTGGACCGTCGCGGGACAGCGACGGCCTGACCCTCGAAGGAGCCAAAATCTCTTGCAAAATCATGCCGAAGAGACTATAAAGAGGACGCTTCCGAACCCCCCTCTCGACCCGGACCGCTCCCCCCCTGCAGGAGGTTGTGTGCACAAGGAGTTGACCGCCAAGGAACAAGCCACCCTTCTCGCCATCGCCCGGCAGGCGATCGAGACCCACGTCCGGACCGGCCAGCCCTACATCGAACCACGGGAGGAGAAATCCCTCAACCTCCGCAGCGGCTGCTTCGTCACCATCAAGCAGAACGGCAGGCTGCGCGGGTGCATCGGCAACTTCCAGTCCGAGCTCCCCCTTTTCCGCGAAGTCGTCGAGATGGCCGTCGCCTCGGCCACCAAGGACCCCCGTTTCTATCCCATGAAGGAAGAGGATCTCAAGGGCTTTTCCCTTGAGATCTCCGTCCTCTCCCCCCTGCACAAAATCGAGGAGATCGAGGAGGTCCAAGTCGGCCGCCACGGCATCTACCTGGAAAAGGGATACTACCGTGGGGTGCTGCTGCCCCAGGTGGCCACCGAATACGGCTGGGACCGGGAGACCTTTCTCAAGCAGACCTGCCTCAAGGCCGGCCTCCCCACCGATTCCTGGCAGGCAGAAGACGCCGAGATCTACATCTTTTCGGCCCAGGTCTTCGGTGAGAAGCAGGACTGAGGCCGCCTCTCTTCCGGCTCAAGAAATCAAAAAAGGTTGCCCTCCCGGGGCAACCTTTTTTCGTTTTACCCCTCGAGCTCCTCCCCGGGCTCATCCCCCGATCACATACCAGAGGATCGCGAGGTAGTGACAAGCACTCCCGGCCAGCACGAAGAGGTGCCAGATGGCATGATTGAAGGGAATCCGGTCCCAGGCGTAGACTCCCACTCCCGCCGTGTAGAAGACCCCCCCGGCCAGCAGCCACAGAACTCCCGCCATGGGGAGAGAGGCCAGAAGGGGCTTGATTGCCACCACGATCATCCACCCCAGAAGGATGTAGAAGATCGGCCCGAGAATCCGCAGCCGGTGGGTCATCCAGACCTTGAAGAGAGCCCCGGCCAGGGCCAGCCCCCAGACGACGCCGAAGATCGACCATCCCCAGGGGCCGTTGAGGGTCACCAGGGTGAAGGGGGTGTAGGTGCCGGCGATCAACAGGTAGATGGTCGCGTGGTCGAGGATGCGAAAAACATATTTGACTTTGGGACGACCAACGGTGTGGTAGAGGGTCGACATGCTGTAGAAAAGAACCAGACTCAGTCCATAGACCGAACTGCCGACGATCTGCAACGGCTCGCCCGTGGAGACGGCCCGCAGGATCAGGAAAACGGAGGCTGCCGAGAACAGCAGAAGCCCCGCCCCGTGGGTGAGGCGGTTGGCCACTTCCTCGGCCTCGCTGTAATGGATGAGGCGGTCGCGGTAATCCATGCCCTTTTCCGCATGAGCCCGGAAGGTGAAAAACGGTCCGACAAGGAAAAGGAAGGGGAGGCCCGATGACCTCCCCCCACCCTCTTTGCCGGGATACGCTTGCCTACTGGGCCGGTTGTCCCTGCCCCTGCTGCGGGCAGTTGGTGGGGCACTTGCAGCATTGTTTCTGATTCTGCTGATGATGCCGGCAGTGCCATCCGCACCCGGCCAGGGTCAGGGTGAGCAATGCGGCGGTCAGCAAACTCGTCAATCCTCTCTTCATCTTCTCCTCCTTCGGGCGGCAGACCCTCCGCCCATCTCGTTGATAGGTCATTCATGATAGGGGATGTGCGGAAAAAGTCCAGCCCTCACTCATCATGCCCCATCTCCTTGTCCAGAATCCTGTAGCGCAGAAACACCGGATTGCCGGGAGGAGGCAGGACATCTGCTCTTCCCCTGAAACGGGAGTTGGGAAAGAGGAAGCGGCGCAGGGGGGAGATGTAAGGATAGCGTGCGTTGCAGGTGACGGCGATCCAGCACCCCTCCAGGCAGGTGATGCAACCAGTCTTCTCTGTCTCCGCGGCCGGACGGTTCCCGG
>JBFHXN010000199.1:0-5300 GCA_041598955.1 Desulfuromonadales bacterium
CCCATGCCCGGCGGCCCCGTCGTCTCCTGCGTCCCCCTGGCCCACCCCTTGCGCCCCTGCCAGAGGGCATCGGCCGAATAGAGTCCGAGCCCGCACCAGATGCAGAGGAAGCTGAGCAGGTGAGCCCTGGAGAAGGTCTCGCCGAAGAACCCCACGGCCAGAACGAAGTGGAGGCTCGGGGTGATGTACTGGAGAAATCCGATGGAGGTCAGCCGCAGGCGGCGGGCGGCGCCGACGAAGAGCAGCAGCGGGACCGCGGTGACCACCCCGGCCAGGGGAAGGAGCAGGTCGAGGCGCAGGGAGCCCGCGAGAAAGGCCCCCTGGTGATGGTGCCCAAGCAGGACGAGGTAGCCCACGGCCAGGGGAGCCAGGAGCAGGGTCTCGAGGGTGAGCCCGACCAGGGCGTCGACCCGGGCGATCTTGCGCAGCAGGCCGTAGAGCCCGAAGGTGCAGGCCAGGGCGAGGGCGATCCAGGGGATCTCCCCCCGGGAGAGGGAGAGGGTCAGGACCCCGAGGGCGGCAAGGGCCACGCTCCCCCGCTGCCATCGGTTGAGAGTTTCGCGCAGAAAGAGGGTGCCGAGCAGGACGCTCACCAGCGGGGTGATGAAGTAGCCGAGGCTCGACTGGAGCACCTCTCCCCGCTCCAGGGCGATGAGAAAGACCAGCCAGTTGCCTGCGATGAGCAGGGTGGAGCCGCAGAGGGTCAGAAGCACGGGCCGGTCCCGCAGGGTGCTCAGGATCGCCCCGTATTGCCGGCGCGCCCCGACGACCACCAGCAGAAAGGCCACCGACCAGGCGATGCGGTGGGCGACGATCTCCAGGGGGGCGGCCCCCGCGAGGGCCTTGAAGTAGACGGGGAAGAAGCCCCAGACCGTATAGGCCGCGAGGCCGAAGAAGAGCCCCTGCCGGGCACTGGAGGGATGGACGGGCGTCAGGGTGTCGGTGCGGGTCATGGTCGTGGCGGCCGGCTCCTGGGAGGGTCAGATTGAATCGTTTTCCCGAAGGGCCAGGGTACACCACTCCCGGGGGAGAAGGCCAGCGGAGAAGACCGTTCGATGGTGAGACGGGAGGGGATGGCCCGGGGGTGGGCTCTCCCCCTTCCCCCAGGCGGATTGTTGAAAAACGGATTTTTAAGGCTGCTTGAAAACCTCCAGAGGAAAGGCGCCCGAAGATCGAGGAGTGAGGCGTAGCGAGAGCTACGTCCCGGCGACGAAGTCAAGGGAAGCAAAGCGGATGGGGGTTTTTCAGCAGCCTTCTAGAGCAGGGGATCGAGGGGAAGGGCCTTCCAGTAGAAGAGCCTGAAGCGCTTGAGGGGGGAGGCCTCGGCATCGGGATTCTCCGTGCGGGGATTCCAGCTGTTGCCGGGAGCCATATCCTCTTCGATGGCCGCCTCCACCTCCGAGGCCAGCGCCGGGTGGCGGATCATGACCCCCGTTTCGGTGTTGAGGTTGGCCGAGCGGGGATCGAGGTTGAAGGTCCCCACGTAGAGCGTCTCCCCGTCGATGACCAGGGTCTTGGCGTGCAGGGCGAAGACGGGCCGGTGCTCCTCGAGGGAGGGGTACCGGTCGACCAGGGACCGAAGGACAACCGGGTCGGGGCGGAATTCGTAGATCTGGATTCCCGCCTTGAGGAGGGCGCGGCGCTGCTTGCGGTATCCACCGAAGGCCTGCAGATTGTCGGTGGAGGCGAGGGAGTTGGTGCTGATGCGCACCTCGACCCCCCTTGCGACCAGGTCCCGGAAAAACTCCAGCCCCCCCTCGGGCATCACCAGGTAGGGAGACTGGATGGTCACTCTCCTGCGGGCCTCCCGCAGGGCCTCCACCAATTGCCGGGTCGACTCCCCTCCCCCGCCCAGCCCCCGCCGGACGTCGTTCTTCCCGGGGAGGTCGGTGATGAAGCGGATCTCTCCCCAGGCCATTTTCCCGAGCAGGGGGGGAAACTTTCCCGGCAGGTCCTCGAGGGCCCGGCGGACCTCGGGGGCGAAATTGGCGGGATCCCCGGCATAGTCGTGCAGAAACCGGAAGATCTCCTCGACCCGTTCCCTCTTCAGCCCCTTGAGCTTCCCCTTGAGCTGTCCCTCGACCTGCACGGAAAGGGGGCTCTGCCAGAAGCTCTCGAATCCGCTGTCCAGATCGGCGACCACCGGACCGACGAGCAGGACGTCGCGGTCCCTGAAGTTGTAGCGGTGATCGTAGTCGAAATATTCGTCGGCCATGTTGCGGCCGCCGGTGATGGCGACCCGGCCGTCCACGGAAAAGGTCTTGTTGTGCATCCTCTGGTTGAAGTCACGGAAGTCGGTCAGCAGGTGCCCCACCCGCCCCAGGCGGGAGACCCCTACCGAGTGCATGGGGTTGTAGATGCGGATTTCGATGCAGGGATGGGCCGAGAGGGCCAGCAGGCTGTCGGGCGGGGCGTCGATCAGGAGATCGTCGACCAGAACCCGGACCTTGACCCCCCTCTCGGCGGCCCGAAGCAGGGCTTCGGCGGCGAGGATCCCGATATTGTCGGTGCTCCAGATGAAGTACTGCACGTCGATGCTCCGCCGGGCATGGTCGGCGAGCCAGGCCCGGGCGAGCAGGGACTGTTCCCCCTTCTCCAGAACCAGCATGCCGCTCTGGCCTGGGTGGGCTGCCAGCAGGGGGGCGACCATCTCCTCGACGATTCCCCCTGCGCCTTCGCTTCCCAAATCTCCCCGGGCTTCGAAGGGGTGGAGCAGGACGACCCCCAGGCAGAGGAGACAAAGTCGGCCGAAGAGCGCGCCAGGGGATTTCCGCATGGTGTTTCGCCTTTCCGGGAGCTCACCCGAGGTCTGCTCGGTAGCGGAAGAGGGGGAGGCTTTCGCCACCGGGAACGGGCTGGATTATAGCCTATTCCCGGCGGGGTGGAAAAGCGCATAAATCACGCGTTTTGGCCCGTTGACGACGGAGGGACGGCGTGCCATAATGGGCGCCGACCGGAGGAAATATGCTCTATCTTTTCAATGCCTTAGCCTTGATCGTCGGCGTGGCGGCCGGCTTCGCCCTGCTCAGCTTCGCTTTTGCCTGGTACGAGGCGGCCAACGGCGACCCCTCCCTTCTGGAGGATCGCTTCACCCCCGAGCGAACCTGGCTCGCCCTGCGCCTTGTGATCACGGAAACGGCCGTGCTGACCCTGACCCTGCTGCTCCACCCCCTGGGCTGGTTCAACCTGCGCGAAGGGCTTGGCAACGGCGACCGCCGCACCCCCGTCATCCTCCTGCACGGCCTCTTCCAGAGCCGGGCCTGCTGGCTCTTGACCCGGCTGCGCCTCCACCGCCGGGGCTTCGCCCATGTCTACACGGTGAGCCTCCCCCCCTGGAAGGACGTGGAGACCCTCACGGAGCGGGTCGACCGCCGGATCGACGAGTTGCGCCACGGGCTGGGGGTCGAGAAGGTCCACCTGGTGGGGCATTCCATGGGAGGTCTCATCGCCCGCAACTATCTCCAGCGCCGGGGAGGAGCCTCCCGCGTCGAACGCTGCGTGCTGCTGGGCACCCCCAACCACGGCTCCCGCCTGGCCCCCTTCGCCCTCTCGGGGCTGGGGCTCAAAGCCCTCCCCGGTTCCGATTTTCTCACCGCCCTGGCCGAGGCCCCCCTGCCCGCGGGGGTGAAAGTGGTCAACCTCTACAGCCGCCACGACAACATCGTGCTCCCCGCCGGCAACGCCCGGCTGGAGGGGGTCGAGAACGACGAGATGACCGGGATCGGACACACCTCCCAGCTCTTCCACCCGGCCGTCTTCGAGAAGCTCTATCTTGCACTGGCCGAGGAGGAGCCGTGATCACCCTCGAGGTCGAGAGCCGGCAGCGGACGGAACTGATCGAGGTGACCGCCGAGGTTCGCCGGGCGGTCCGGGCCAGCGGGATCCCGGAGGGGATGGCGCTGCTCTTCGTCCCCCACACCACGGCGGCCGTGACCATCAACGAGAACGCCGACCCGGACGTGGTCCACGACATGGTCATGGGCCTCGACCGCCTCGTCCCCTTCGACTGCGGTTACCGCCATGCGGAGGGAAACAGCGCCGCCCACATCAAGAGCACCCTCGTCGGCTGCAGCCTGCAGGTGCCGGTGACCGGCGGGGACCTCTCCCTGGGAACCTGGCAGGGGGTCTATTTCTGCGAGTTCGACGGTCCCCGCCGCCGGACGCTCCAGGTCAAGGTCCTTTCCGGATGAGGCCCCGGGTCTGTCTCACCCCCCTGGTCGACTACCACCGTGAGGGGGTCGAGGCCGCCGTCGCCGAGGCCCTCGCCCCCCTGGGGGGGATGGGCGCCTTCGTCCGCCCCGGGATGCGGGTGCTGCTCAAGCCCAACATGCTCGCCGGCAAGGCCCCGGAGAAGGCCGTCACCACCCACCCGGAAGTGGTCCGGGCCGTCATCCTCGAGGCGCAGCGGGCCGGGGGGCGGGTATCCGTGGGGGACTCCCCCGGGATCGGCTCTCCCCGCCAGGTGGCCGCCCGCTGCGGCATCCTCCAGGTGATCGAGGAGACCGGGGCCGCCTTCGCCCCCTTCGCCGAGTCGGTGCCGGTGCGTCCCGCCGGCACCACCTTCCACGAGTTGGAGATCGCCCGGGACCTGCTCGAGGCCGACCTCGTCATCAACCTCCCCAAGCTCAAGACCCACCAGATGATGGGGCTCACCTGCGGGGTGAAGAACCTCTTCGGCGCCGTGGTCGGCATGCGAAAGCCCCGGCTCCACCTCCAGGCGGGAACCGACAAGGCCTTCTTCGCCCTGATGCTGCTGGAGCTCGCCGAGACCATCCGCCCCGCCCTCACCCTGGTCGATGCCGTGGTCGGCATGGAGGGGGAGGGACCGGGAAGCGGCGACCCGGTCCAGATCGGCGCTCTTCTGGCCGGGGCCGACCCCCTGGCCGTCGACACCGTCGCGACGGCCCTGGTGGGGCTCTCCCCCGAGGAGGTCTGGACCCAGAGGGTGGCCCGGGAGACGGGACGGCCCGGGTGCCGCCTGGAGGAGATCGACCTCTTCGGCTCCCCGGTCGATGCCCTTGCTCCGAAGCGCTTCCGCCCCGCCAAGAGCACCGACGTGAACTTCGGGCTCCCCCCCTTCCTGCGCCATCCCCTGAAAAACGCCCTCACCGCCCGCCCGGTGCCCGATCCCAACCTCTGCGTGGCCTGCGGCCTCTGCGTGCGCCACTGCCCTCCGGAGGCCATGGCGATCCATGAAGGGAAGCTCGCCATCGACTACCCCCGCTGCATCCGCTGCTTCTGCTGCCAGGAGCTCTGCCCCCACGGGGCGCTGATGACCCGGCAGGGGCTGCTGCTGCGGC
>JBFHXN010000200.1:0-5282 GCA_041598955.1 Desulfuromonadales bacterium
CTCCCGAGGAGGGAGGGCGCGGGAAGGGCTTCCCTGGCCCGGGAGACCCTTTCCCCGTCGACGAAGTTGATCTGGCAGATATCGGTTGACATCGGATCTTCCCTGTGGAACATATGAGCATCCGTTCAAGTGTTCAGTCTGTAGTTTTACCTGTTTTTTACCCTCCGGGTCAAGGGGCCTGGCTTCCGGGAAGAAGGTTTGCCCGGTTTTTTCTCAAGGAGAACAACGGCATGGTCAAAAAAATCAGCGGCGCTTACGTCGGCGGGCTCCTGGGAGCCCTGGTGGACAGTTTCAACATCTGGTGGCTGGGGCAGGCGGGGGTCACCGCGGCTCTCGGCATCGGGTTGCGTCCCGAGTTTACCCCCTCCTGGCTCTATCCCCGCCTGGTCTGGGGAGGGCTATGGGGGCTGCTCCTTCTTCTCCCCTTCTGGAAGGGGCGGACCCTTCTGCGGGGCATCCTCGTGAGCCTGGCTCCCTCGGCCGTGGTCCTTCTGGTTGTTTTCCCGGGGATGGGCAAGGGGGCCTTCGGCCTGGGCTTCGGCACCCTGACGCCGGTGTTGGTGGTGGCCCTCAACTTCCTCTGGGGGATCGTCGCGGCGTTCTGGTATCGGGAGAGCCTCCGGTAGGGTTTGGGACCAGAGGGGACGGATGGCGGATTAAAATAATTGACAAGCCCTTGATTTTGAATGTATTTTCGACGGACGAAAAAGGCGGGGTTGGCGCTTCCTAAGGTCCTTTGCCTGAAATTCATCCGATCGGGAGGAATTATGAATGGCTTGATCCGGCGGTTTTTCTCCCTGGCCGCCCTGCTTTCGGCGGCCCTGCTCTGCGGGGCCTGCGTGCTCGGGATGCCGAGCTCCAACTACCCCCAGAGGGAGGCCCGCGCCAAGCAGCTGACCAACATCGTGCTGGTGACTCCCGACATCACCATCAACTCCCTGAGCGCCGGCGGGGTCAAGGAGGAGCGCCCCGCCTGGTCGGAGGCCGGCCGGAAGCACATCGAGAAGGCCGCTACCGAGGTCCTCGAGCAGAAGGGGCGCAAGGCCCGGCTTCTCTCCGACGACGGCAAGAGCCGCGAGGAGATCGAGGAGATCCGGACCCTCCAGGAGGCGGTGATGCAGAGCATCTACGTCTACGCCTCCTACAATCCGGAGAATCCCAACTTCTTCATGAACCGCTACGCCAACTTCGACTACTCCCTCGGGTCGGTGGAGAAGCTCCTCAAGGCCAACAAGGCCGACGGACTGCTCCTGGTCCGCGGCCAGGACAACATCTCCACGGGAGGGCGCAAGGCCCTCGGGGTCATTCGCGCCATCAACCCCTTCGACTCGGGGCAGCAGTCGGGGATGACCTGGGTGGAGGCGGTGCTCACCGACCGCTCGGGGGACATCCTCTGGTACAACCTCAACTGGAACGCCGGGGGGTACGACCTGCGGGAGGAGGATGAGGCCCGCAAGTTCGTCCAGATGATGTTCAAGGAATTCCCCGGAGGGACGCCATGACCCGCCTGGTTTCCGCGGCCCTGCTCCTTGCGGCCCTCGTCGGTTGCGCCACCACCAACCTCCCTCCCGTCGGCACCCCTGGGTACACCACCCTCGAGGACGAGAAGAGGCTCTGGAGCCGCTCCGAGGGGGAGCAGCAGATCATCGACCGCAGCGGCATGCTCTTCGACGACAAGGCCCTGGAGAAGTATGTCAACGATGTGGCCCGCAAGCTCCCCCCCGCCGAGGTGGCCCGGGAGATCCCCTACCGCATCCAGGTCCTCGACAATCCCTACAGCAACGCCTTCGCCTTCGCCAACGGGGCGATCTACGTCCACACGGGCATCCTCGCCCGCATGGACAACGAGGCGCAGCTGGCCAGCCTCCTCGCCCACGAGATGGCCCACGCCAGCCACCGCCACCAGCTCCGCGAGTTCCGGGGGGTGCGAAACAAGAGCGCCGTCTTCGCCTCCATGCGGGCCACCCTCGGGGGCCTTCCGGCCATCGGCGGGCTGGCCACCGCCCTCGGCGAGCTCGGCACCGTCGCAGCCGTCACGGGCTATTCCCGGGATCTGGAGCGGGAAGCCGACCAGGTGGGGATCGAGTGGATGGTGGCCGCCGGCTACGATCCGAAGGAGGCCCCCAAGCTCTTTCTCCATCTCAAGGCCGAGGCCGAGGAGGAGGAGATCAAGGAGCCCTTCTTCTTCGGCAGCCATCCCAAGCTCAAGGAGCGCATCCGCAATTACGAGGAATTCCTGGAGGCCTATCCCGGCCAGGGGGGGAAGGTCAACCGGGAGACCTTCGAGAAGAAGGTGGCCGGGGCCGTCTACGCCACCGCCCTGCTCGACCTTCGGGCGGGTCGCTTCGCCAAGGCCGAGCGGGGGGCCAAGCGCTACGCCGCCATCCATCCCAAGGACGGCAAGGGGCATTACCTGCTCGGAGAGATCCACCGCCAGCAGGGGGCGCTGGAGGATGCCAAGACCCACTTCGGCAAGGCCATCTCCCTCGACCCGAGCTGCCCCGATCCCTACCGGGCCATGGGGATGCTGCACCTCAAGGAGGGGGAGAAGTCCCAGGCCAAGAAGTCCTTCAAGGCCTACCTGGCCAAGTCGCCCAAGGCCGAGGACCGCTCCTATATCGAAGAGTACATCCGGCAGTGCCAATAAGGGGGATGAGATGAGAAAAGCCATTCTGTTTCTGATTGCGGTGGTCCTGCTCCTGGGTGGGTGCGCGCCCTGGTACCCCACCAACGGAGAGCCCTACATCGCCAAGGCCCAGAACGTCAGCGTGAACCTCCCCGCGGGCTGGATGCGGCAGAACCGCAGGGATATCGTCCTGGCGACCCGGGACGGTCTGCCCCTTCAGACCATCATGGTCGAGACGATCCATGTGAACGACGACCTCAAATACACCAAGAAGAAGTTCTCCCCCGGCATGCTCCCCCAGGAGCAGGCCGAGACCATCATCGACAACATGACCTCCAACCAGAAGGTCCTCGGCCTCAAGGTGCTGGAGAACAAGCCGGCCAAGATCGACGGCCGCCAGGGCTTTCGGGCCCTCATCAGCTTCAAGGACAGCGACGGGCTCGCCTACCGAAGCCTCTATTACGGGTTCATGGAGAAGGAGTGGTTCTACGGCCTGCGCTACACGGCCCCCCAGCGCCATTACTTCGAGCGGGACCGGGAGGCCTTCGACAAGGCGGTGTCGAGCGTGAAGCTGCTCACCCCCTGATCTCCACGCACCCGTCCCAGGCAGAAGGGGCCGCTCCAGACCGGGGCGGCCCCTTTCTCTTTCGGATCTGAAATGAAAACAAGGCTTGGCCACCAAGACACCAAGGCGCAAAGGTTAATGCTTAAGTGATCTTTAGAGTCACAGCATCTTTCAGGCCATACATAGGTTTGGGTAAAGAGTTCCCCTTGGCGACTTGGTGCCTTGGTGGCAAAAAGAACCTGTTTTTTGGTTCTGGGTCCGTTCTCTTTCCGGGCCACCCGTCCCTCCCGGCGAAGGCAAGGGATTTGACAAGGAGAAAAGAACCCGTTACTAATTAGTCCCTGCTTATTTTTGTCTTTTCCTGTTGACGTCAAGGAGGGGGGAAGGGATGGACCGGATCTTCGAATGGCTGGCCGAGGTGGAACAGTCGGCCGCCGACCTCTACCGGGAGGGGGCGTCGGCCTTTGCCTGGGACGAGGACCTGGCGGGATTCCTCACCCTCCTCGCCGACGAGGAGACATGGCACGGGGAATTGCTGCGGACGGCCTCCGCCGGATCGTCGTCACGCCACGCCGCCCCCCCGATCACCGTCGACCCGGAAACCCAGTGGAATATCGCCAGGCTCCTCGAGTCGGCCCGGGCACGGCTTGCCGAGGGGGCCCTTTCGCGGGAGTGGATGCTCGAGACCATCGCGGCGGTGGAGTTCTCCGAATGGAACGAGATCTTCCTCTACGCCCTGAACCTGCTCAAGGGAGGGGGAAGGGAATACCGTCTGGCGGTCATGGAGATCGAGCGGCACAAGGCCGAGATCGAGAGCTTTCTGGCCTCCCTGCCGGGAGGGGGGCGATATCTGGAGACCATCCGGCGCCTTCCCGACGGCCAGGGGAAGAGGATCCTGATCGTCGAGAATGAGGAGGCGACGGCCCGCCTGCTGCGGAGCGCCCTTGTCTCCGTGGGAGAGGTCGTCCTGGCCGCCGACGGCGAGGAGGGGTTGGAGCGGATCGGGGCCATCCCCTTCGACGTCATTCTCTCCGACGTCGGGATGGAAACCATGGACAGCCTCGACTTCTACCAGAGGGCCGTCACCATCGATCCGCAGGTTCGGGATCGGTTCGTCTTTTTCGCCGGAGATCTCGGCCGTGACCTCCAGGATCTCGTCGCCGGGGGAAGGGCCGCCGGTTTGGAGAAGCCCGCCAGAATCGACCTCATACGACGGGCGGTGACAGAAGTGGCCCACAAGGCGAGGGTGTTGCACTGAGGTTCGGGGCATCGCCAGGCCATCTTCGCCAAAACCCTTCTGAATGATGTCCGGCTCTCAGCCAGAGGTCTTCCCCCCTTTGCCAATCGGGGAGGTCAAATCAAGCCGAGGATGAGGCCTCCTCGGGAAACCCTTTGGAAATAGGACCCTCGAAGGTTATACTGCCCCGGTGGGATGAGTGAGCATCGGGCTTCGTCGGGAAGAAGGTCCGTCAGTGCGCCGGGGAGGGGACATGGAAGAGAAGCGGATCGTGGTCATCGACGACTGCCGGTTGACCCGCACCATCATCAAGGACATCCTGAGCGCCGAGGGGTTCAGGGTTTTCACCGCCGAGACGGGGGTGGAAGCCAACAGCTTCATCTTCACCGACCCGCGCCCCGACCTGCTCATCGTCGACGTGGAGATGCCGATGCTCAAGGGAACCGACAAGGTCCGGCTCCTCAAGGGGCAGCAGGGGTCGAGCGCCATCCCCGTTCTGCTCATCTCGGGGAAGAGCGAGGAAGAGCTGAGCGCCCTCTCCAGATCCTGCGGGGCGGACGGTTACCTCTGCAAACCGGTGGGGCGCGAGGCCCTGCTCGACCAGGTCGGACGTTTACTCCCCGCCCCCTGAACGGGGCTGGGCGATCGCATAAAGATAAGGGCCGCTTCCTTCGGGAGGCGGCCCTTTTTCGTGTCCCGTGGATCGAGGTTCATTCCAGTCAGAAAAAGGGCATCAGCTCCCCGGGCGGGACGGGGCGGCTGAAGAGAAAGCCCTGGGCCCGCTCGCACCCCCGTTCGATCAGGAAATGGCGCTGCTCCTCCGTCTCCACCCCCTCGGCGACGACCTCCAGCCC
>JBFHXN010000201.1:0-5261 GCA_041598955.1 Desulfuromonadales bacterium
CCTCCCTCAAGGGGGAGGGGGCAAAAAAAACACCCGTAACGCGCCGGTCTCGTCTTGAATCGAACATTGAACCATCGCGCAGACATCATGAAACCCCGCTCCGCCGCAGGTTTCACCCTGATCGAGGTGATGGTGGCCGTCACCATCACGGCCCTGCTCCTCATGACCATCTACGGGGTCTTCACCTCCGTCAGCCGGGGGAAGGCCCGCATCGAGGCCGACGCCCAGGGGTTCCACCAGGCTCGGGTCATCTTCGACCGCATCGGCCGGGAGATCCGGGGGGCCTATTTCCCCGCCGGCTCGACGACGGGTCTCTTCTCGGGGGGAGAGTCGGCCGGGGGGATCCCTTTCCTGGAGCTCTCCACTACCGCCACCACCCCCCAGGGGGGAAGGCGGGGCGGAATTGCCGCGGTGCGCTACGAACTGCGGGACGACCCGGAGGGGGAGAAGGGGCAAAAGGTTCTGCTCCGCAACGAATATCCCCTCTTCGACCCTGACGGGGCCCGGGCCCAGGGATACCGGATGGCCACGGGGATCGAGGCCCTGAAATTCCGCTTTTTCGACGGTTCCTGGAAGGAGCAGTGGCCGGGGGGAGGTACGGGAACGCCCCTTTCGGTCGAGGTTTCCCTGTCGGTCCGGGTGGGGGAGGAGCTCATCCCCTTCCGCTCCTCCTTCGAGGTCTCCAGACTCCAATGAAAAGACGCCGCGAAAAGGGGATGGTTCTGCTCCTGGTGCTGGTGGTGGTCGCCCTGCTCGCCTCCCTGCTCACCGAGTGGGCCTTCTCCACCCTGGTCGACCTGCGGCTGACGGAAACCTTCCGGGACAGCACCCGGGCCTACTACATCGCCAAGGGGGGGATCGCCGTCGGCCGCAGCATCCTGGAGGAGGACCGAAACGGCTACGACGCCCCCGACGAGCTCTGGGCCCAGGGGGTGCCGAGCTATCCCGTGGGGGAGGAGGGGGTGATCTCCATCGCCATCGAGGACGAAAGCGGCAAGCTCGACGTCAACCGGCTGGTCCAGGGAGGGGTCAATCCCCATGGGGAGACCCGGAAGAGATTCAACCGGCTCTTCACCAACCTGGGACTGAACAACCCGGAGGAGTTGACGGCCGCTCTGATCGACTGGATCGACAAAGAAACAGTGGGTCGCCCCGAAGTGGTCTTCACCGACCCCGACACGGGCGCTGCCGGTGCCGAAGAGAGCTACTACCTCGGCCTGGACAATCCCTACCCCTGCAAGAACGGATATCTCGACTCCCTCGAGGAGCTGGCCCTGGTCCGGGGATTTACGGCCGATGTCCTGCGGGAGATCCGGCCTCACCTGACGGTAGTCCCGTTCTCCACCGCGGTCACTCGGACGGGAAAGATCAACGTCAACACCGCCACAACCCAAGTGTTGGCGGCGGGGATAGAGGAACCGGGCATCGCCACCCCGGCCGAGGCCGAAGACGCGGCTGAGGCGATCGCCGCCCAAAGGGAGGTCGACCCGATCAAGGCGATCACCGAAATCCAGAACATCCCGGGAATCGACAGCAACCTCTATTCCCGGATCAGCACAGCGAACGCTTTTGACGTGAAGGGGGAAACCTTCCGCATCATCTCCCGGGCCGGGGTCAACGACGGCGCCCGCACGGTGGAGGCGGTGGTGGAAAAGACCCAGGGCGCGACCAAGCTTCTCTACATCAAGGTGAACTAGGAGCATCATGGCCAAGCGATTCATCGGGATCGACGTCGACCGCGCCTCGGTGCGCATCGTCCTCGCCAGGGAAGAGAAGGGGGAGCTCCTCCTTCTTTCGGCCGAAGAGCGCCCTTTCGGAGGGCCCGAGGAACTCGCCGGGGCCCTGCGGGAGCTCCTCGGGGAGGAACGCCACCTGGGGGATCGCCTGGCGGCGGCCCTTCCCGCCGGGGCCGGCTTCTTCAGGCGCCTGAGCCTCCCCTTCGCCGACCGGAAGAAGATCGAGGCCGCCCTCCTCTTCCAGCTCGCCGACCAGCTCCCCATCCCCCTGGAGGAGTGCCTGGGGGATTATCTCCAGCCCCTGCCCGAGGACGAGGGGGGCTACGCCGTCGGCGCCGCGGCGGTCCGCATCGCGACCCTCCAGGAGTTTCTGGAGCCCTTCGATGCGGCCGAGGCCCCCCTGCAGACCCTCGACCTCGCCCCCTTCGCCTACGTGGCCGGCCTGCGAAGCCGCTTCACCGAAGGTCTGCTCGTCTGCCTCTGCGACCGGGAAGCGACCGTGACCCTGGTCCGGGAAGGGCGCCTCGTCGACTATCGGCTCCTTCCCGAGCCGGGCCGGCGTGACGCCGATGAGCTGCTGCGCTTCATCCTGCGGGAGAGCGCCGCCCTCCAGCGAAAAGAGAGGCTCTCGGCCCTCCCCCTCTACCTGATCGGCCCGGGAGCGACCGACGCCCTCAGGGAGAGGCTTCGCGCCGAGGGGGAAAAGGTGGAATTCCCCCTTTTCGTCCTCAACGGGCGGGAGGTCGGCCCGAAGTTTCTGCCGGCGGTCGCCCTCGCGGCTCGGGCCGCCTCCGAGAAGGAGAAACGGTTCAATTTCCGCCGGGGCCCCTTCTCCCTCAAGAGCGAATGGGCCGCCCTGAAGAGGCAGATGGTCGCCGCCGGGGTGCTCCTGACCCTCACCCTGCTCGCTCTGGCGGGAGGCGCCTGGCTCAACTACGCCCACCGGGCTGGCCAGGCCGAGGCCCTGCGGCAGGAGATGACCCGGGTTTTCCGGGAGACCTTCCCCGGGCCCCAGCCCATCGTCGACATCCCCCTGCAGATGACGGGCAAGATTAGGGAGCTTCGAAAGCGCTCCACCCTCTTCGGGCTGGGGAGTTCCCCCCTGGCGGTTCTGAATGAAATCTCCCGGGCCGCGCCGGCGGAGGCTCCCCTCGACATCAGGGATTTCGCCTACACCCCCGAGTCGGTCCGCCTGGAGGGGGCCACCACGACCTTCGAGGCGGTCAACCGCCTCGCTGCGAGCCTGGGGGAATCCCCCCTCTTCGCCGAGGTCCAGATCGCCGAAGCCAAATCGAGCCTCGACGGCAGCCGGATCGAATTCCGCCTGACTCTCACCCTGAGCGGGAAAGGGGGAACCCGATGATCTCCCAATTGAGCCAGAGGGACCGCCTTGCCCTCGCCGTGGGAGGGGTCGTGGTGCTGGCGGCCCTGATCTGGGCGGGCGTGATCTCCCCCTACCAGGGCGCCCTCGAGCGCCTCGACGCCAGGATCGCCTCCCGGCAGACCCAGATGAAGGACGTGGAGGCCCTGCGCCAGGAGTTTCTCCAGCTCCAGCGGCAGCTCTCCGAGGCCGACCGACGGCTTGCGGCTTCCTCCTCCTTCTCCCTCTTCTCCTTCGTCGAGGGGCTTGCCATCCGCGTGGCCTCCAAGGAAAATCTCGTCCAGATGCGCCCCCAGCCACCCGTGACGCAGGAGGATATCCGGGAGGAATCGGTGGAGATCCGCCTGGAGAAGGTCCGCCTCGAGCAGCTGGTGCGACTGCTCCACGAGCTCCAGAAGGCCGAGGCGGTTCTGCAGGTGAAGAGCCTGCGCCTCAAGACCCGCTTCGACGACCGCTCCCTTCTCGACGCCGTCGTGACCATCGCCTCGTACGGGAGAACCTAAGATGAGACTGCCCCGCCTTCCCTTTCGTTCGAAAAAAGATGAGGGAAAACCCGGACCCTCCCGGAGAGGCCTCGGGCTGCGACGCTCCCTGGGGCGCCTGACCCTGCTCCTTCTCTTCTTCCTGCTCGGGCTCTACCTCTTCTTCCCCGCGGAGTCCCTGAAGGCCCGCGTGGAGCAGGAGATCGCGGCCCACAGCAAGGTGGAGGCGAAGGCCGAAACCCTCTCCCTGCTTTTCCCTCCGGCCCTGCGGGCCCGGCAGATCGCCCTGCGGCTTCCCCCCCCCGCGGGGCAGACCGTGGCCATCGAAAGCCTCACCCTGCGCCCCCTCTGGCTCTCCCTCTTCACGGCCCGCCTCGGACTCCGGGTGCAATCCGACCTTTTCGGCGGCGACCTCGAAGGAACCCTGCGACGGGGGGGGGAGCTGACCCTGGAGGCCTCCCGCCTGGCCCTCGCGGCTCCCCTGGCGGCCGGCTCCTCCATCCAGATGGCGGCCCTTCTCGAGCAGGGCTCCTTTGCCGGAGCCTACCCCCTGAAGCCCGACGCCGAAACGCGCCTGGAAATCACCCTCCGGGAGGTGCGGATCACCGGCCTGGCCGCCGGCGGCTCCGGTTCCGACGCCCTCTCCCTGGGCACCCTCACCCTGCGGGGGAGCGGCAAGGGAAACGCCCTGCGCATCGAGGAGCTCAAGGCCTCGGGAGGACATCTGGAAGGGACCGGTGGAGGGACCATCCTGTTGGCCGAGCCCCTCGACCGGAGCCGCCTCGCCCTCAACCTGACCCTGCGCCCCGCAGCCGGCCTCGACCCGGGCCTCGCCGAGCTCCTCACGCTCTTCGTCCAGCCCGCCCGGGACGGCTCCCTCCCCCTGCGTGTCAGCGGCACCCTGGCCGCCCCCTCTCTGCGTTGAAACTCCCCTGCGACCGGTTGACATCGCACGGCGAAATGATTAGTTTGCCCCCTTCACCAGACTCGAGCCCAAGGAGCCAGCATCGATGAGCGATACGGAACGGGAACCGGCCCCCCCCGCCGAGGCGGAGATCCACCCCCCCGGTGAACCGGAGGGGAGCCCCGGAGAGCCTTCGGGGAGCCTGGTGGTGGCCACGGAGGTTCTTCCCGCGGCCCTCCCGATCATCCCCCTGCGCCCCCGCCCCGCCTTCCCCGGCATCATCATCCCCCTCGCCCTCTCGGGCAAGGCCCAGGCCGAGGCGGTCAAGCAGGCCATGGAGCACCAGTCCCAGGCCCTGGGACTCGTGATGGTCAAGGATCTGGAGCAGGAAGACGGTCCGGAAAACCTCCACCACGTCGGCGTGGCGGCCAAGGTATTGAAAATCCTCCACTCGGACGAGGAGAGCATCCACATCCTGGTCAACTGCCTGGAGCGCTTCACCCTCACCCAGGTGCACGACACGGGCAGCACCCTCTTCGCCCGGGTCGAGTACCGTCCCGCCGCCGAGCTCTCCGTCAACCCGGAGCTCAAGGCCTACTCCATGGCCATCATCACCGCACTCAAGGAACTCGTGCAGATCAACCCCCTCTACTCGGAGGAGATCAAGCTTTTTCTCAACCGCTCCAGCCTCGACGACCCCGGACGGCTCTCGGACTTCGCCGCCAATCTGACCAGCGCCGACGGCCAGGAGCTGCAGA
>JBFHXN010000202.1:0-5248 GCA_041598955.1 Desulfuromonadales bacterium
ATTCCAGATCATGGCATCCTCTGTTCCCGGTCTGGGGTGGTGTTGTCTCAGCAGCCCCGGCCCAGTTCGAAGGCCTTGAGGTTCTCCTCCAGGTAGGCCGCGGGGACCTGCTTCTTCAGCGCCTCGAGCCAGATCGCCTCGGGGAGATCGAGGCTCAGGGAGAGCACGCCGAGCAGGGCGACGTTGACGGTTCGCAGGTTGCCCGCCCTTTCGGCCAGCTCCATGCCGTTGACGATTTTGGCCTTGGGCACCGCCGCCCGGATCTTTCCGGGAATGTCGGTCGGATAAACCTCCTTCCCCATGGCCACGGGGGCGGGGATGATCTTGAGGTCGTTGGCGACCACCATCCCTCCGGAGCGCAGCAGGGGAAGAGCGCGGTAGGTTTCGAGAAGCTCGAAGCCGAAGAGAAAGTCGGCCTCCCCTTCGGGGATGATGGGGGAGTGAACCCTGGCACCGAAGCGCACGTGGGAGGTGACGCTCCCGCCCCGCTGGGACATGCCGTGGATTTCGCTCTTCTTGACGTCGTTGCCGGCAAGCATCAGGGCCTCGGAGAGGACCTCGCTGGCGAGCAGGGTCCCCTGCCCTCCCACGCCGGCCAGTAGGATATTGGTCACGCGCTTATTCATGGAAAACCCCCAGTGCATCGAATTTGCAGACCTGCTGGCAGACCCCGCAGCCAACGCAGAGCAGCCGGTTGACCGTTGCCTTGCCCTTGGGCCCGGCCTCCGATTCCCATTCGATGGCAGGACATCCGATCTTCAGGCAGGCCTTGCAGCTCACGCACTTCTCCGGGTCGACGATAAGGGGCTGGCTCCGTTCGGCCCCGCCGCGTCTCTCCAGCATGCAGGTGCGCCGGGCGATGACGACGGAGGTCTGCGGGCTGGCCATCGCTTTTTTCAGCGTCTCCAGGGTGACCTCGAGGTCGTAGGGGTCGATCACCTGGATGTCCCGCACCCCGAGGGCCCTGCATAGGGTCTCGATGTCGACGGAGCCGCTGGTGCTTCCCGCGAGGGTGTAGCCGGTGCCGGGGTTGTCCTGGCGGCCCGTCATGGCGGTGATGCGGTTGTCGAGGATCACCACCGTGGAGGGGACGTTGTTGTAGACCATGTCCATCAGGCTGTTGACGCCGGTGTGGAGGAAGGTGGAATCCCCCATGACCCCGACGACCTTCCCCTTCTCTTCGGGGGGCAACACCTTGGTGAGGCCCGTGGCGTTGCTGATCCCGGCGCCCATGCAGACGCAGGAATCCATGGCCGAGAGGGGAGGAAGGGCAGCCAGGGTGTAGCAGCCGATGTCCCCGGTGACGAAGGCGCCCAGCTGCTTGAGGCTGTGGAAGACCCCACGGTGGGAGCACCCGGGGCACATGGCCGGAGGCCTCGCTGGGAGGGTTTCCGTGACGGGATGGGCCGTGGGGGGCTCGATCCCGGTCAGGGCCTTTTTCACCCGCCCCGGCGTGAACTCGCCGCAGATGGGGAAGATCTCCTTGCCGATGACGGCGATCCCCATGGCCCGGATCTGCTCCTCGAGGAAGGGGTCGAGCTCCTCCAGCACGTAGAGGGTCTTGCAGCGGGCGGCGAAGGTCCGGATCAGGTTCTTGGGCAGGGGATTCACCATCCCCAGCTTGAGGATGTGCGCCTCGGGGAAGACCTCCCGGGCGTACTGGTAGGAGATGCCGGCGGTGATCACCCCCACATCCCCCTTCCCTTCCTCGATCCGGTTGAAGGGCTGGCTTTCGGACCACTCGGCGATCTCGGCCTGGCGCTTCTCCACCAGGGGGTGGCGACGACGGGCGTTGGCGGGGAGCATGACCAGTTTGGCCGGATCCCGCTGGAGGCTGGGCTCGGGCAGACCGGTGACCGGCTCCTCCAGGTTCACGATCGACTTGCCGTGGGAGATGCGGGTGTTGGATCGGAGCAGCACCGGCGTGTCGAAGCGCTCGCTCATCTCGAAGGCCAGGCGGGTGAAGAGGCGGGCCTCCTCGCTGTCGGCGGGCTCGAGCATCGGCACCTTGGCGAACTTGGCGTAGTTGCGGCTGTCCTGCTCGTCCTGGGAGGAGTGCATTTCAGGATCGTCCGCCACCACCAGGACCAGCCCCCCGCGCACCCCGATGTAGGAGAGGGTGAAGAGGGGGTCGGCGGCCACGTTGAGGCCGACGTGCTTCATGGTCACAAAGGCGCGGGCCCCGCCGAAGCTGGCTCCGATGCCGACCTCGAGGGAGACCTTCTCATTGGGGGCCCAGGAGGCGTCGACTCCGGGGTAGTTGACGAGATTTTCGAGGATTTCCGTGCTCGGGGTGCCCGGATAGGCCGAAGCGACCCGGACTCCTGCCTCGTAGGCCCCCCGGGCGAAGGCCTCATTGCCTGAGAGAATGGCGCGTTCCATAGAACTCCTTGAAAGTCTGTTTGGTCCCCCGCTGGGGAAGTCGGGTGTCTGGGCTCTCAACTATAAGAAAACAGTGGTTTAATTGTCAATACTTACGGGGGCTTGCAGGTCTGTGTCCTCCGCCAGGAGAATGCCCTCCAGCAGGCCGAAGTCCGAGACGGTGAGCCCCTGACGCCGGAAGCGGGCAAGAATCGCCAGAACGGTCCGGAGGCCCGGAAGGATCAGGTCCCCCCTCCCCTTCTCCATTCCTGCGAGGGCTTCCCGCCCGGCGATGTCGAGGGGCGTCAGGCGCCGTCTCAGGTCCTCGAGGCGTCGTCTCGACAGAGGGTGGTTGTTGACCCGGCGCCAGTCATACTCGGTCATTTCAAGGTCGAGGGCAGCCAGGGTGGTGACGGTCCCGGCGGTACCGACCAAAAGAGCCCCGTCCCCCCCGCGCAGGCTGGAGAGATGGGGCCCGAGATCCTTCTCCAGGCGGTCGAGAACCGCTTCGATGTAGATCGCCTGCTCCCCCTCGGCGGGAAGGGCCTCGGCCAGTTGAACGGTTCCGAGAGGGTAACTGCGGTGAAAAAGGGGAGCCCCCCTCTCCCAGAGGACGAACTCGGTGCTCCCTCCGCCGATGTCGAAGATCAGGGCCCGCTCCGGGACCGGGTCGAGGGCCGAGGTCACCCCCCGGGCCGAAAGGCGGGCCTCTTCCTCGCCGCCGATGATCTCCAGGGGAAGGCCCGTCTCCCTTCTCACCCTTTCGACGAAAGCCGGGCCGTTGACGGCGCGGCGCAGGGCCTCTGTTCCCACGGCCCGCAGAGGGGCGGCGCCCTCCGTCCTGACCCGTTCGGCCATCTCTGTCAAAACAGAAAGGGTCCGCTCCATGGCCTCGGGAGCCAGACCCCTTTCCGGGTGAAAACCGCCGCCGAGGCGGCAGATGGTTCGATGGTAGCTCCGGGGGACCACCCGTCCCTCCTCGATGTCGCCGAGCAGCAGACGGACGGTGTTGGTCCCGACGTCGATGGCCCCCCTCACCTACTTCAGCCCGGCAATTGCCTTGGCCACGTTGTAGGTGTGGTCCCCGATCTTCTCGAAGTTATGGAGCATGTCGATAAAGATCAGGCCGGGATGCACCGAGCACTCGCCGGTGTTGAGGCGGTAGATGTGGTTGTTGCGCAGGGACTCCTCGAGTTCGTCAACGCTGTTTTCCATCTGCTCGGCCTTCTGCATCAGGGTGGTGTCGCCGCGGCCCAGGGCGCCGATGACGAATTCGAGAAAGACCTTGGTCCGCTCGGCCAGTTCCTGAATCTCCTGCACGGCGACCTCGGAGAAGGGAACTTTCTGGTTCTTCTTCCGAAGGCCGAGCTGCCAGAGGTTCTCGCAGTGGTCGCCGACCCTCTCCAGGTCGTTGACCATGTGCATCATCGAGGCGATATCCCGGGAGGTCTCCTGGGTGATCGATTTCTGGGAGAGGGCGACCAGGAAGTCGGTGATCTCCTTCTGCAGCAGGTCGACCATTTCCTCTTTTTTCTCCAGAGGCGCGATCCGCTTCTCGTCCTGGTCCTGGAGGAAGAGGCTCGTCTCGTCGAGCATCTCCTTGGTGATCTGGGCCATGCGCTTGGTCTCGGCCCGGGCCTGGCCGAGGGCGATGGGAGGGGTGTTCAGCACCCGGTTGTCGATGTACTTGAGGTGGAACTCCATCTCCGCCTCCTTCCCCCGGATCAGCAAGGTGGTGAGCTTGGCCAGCAGCCCCACCAGCGGGAGGAAGATGAGGACGTTGATGATGTTGAACAGGGAGTGGGTGTTGGCGATGTGCCGGGCGATGAAAGGCTTGTCCCCGATGGCGGCGGCGTACTGAGCGGCCTGCTGCTGGGTCTGGATGACCAGGTCGGGGTCCCCGGGGGTCATGATGGTGACGACCTTGAGGAAGAAGGGGAAGAGCAGCAGCATGTAGATGACGCCGATGACGTTGAACAGGAAGTGCGCCAGGGCGGTGCGGCGGGCGGCGAGGTTGGTGCCGATGGCGGCCAGGTTGGCCGTGATGGTGGTGCCGATATTCTCGCCGAGAATCAGGGCGACGCTCGCCTCGAAGGAGAGCAGGCCGCTGGTCGCCAGGGCGATGGTGATCCCCAGCGTGGCGCTGCTGCTCTGCACGATCATGGTCAGAATGGTGCCGAGGAGAACGCCGAGGAGATGATTGTCGCCGATAAGGAGGAAGAACTCCCGGAACTCCTGGCTCCCCTTGAGGGGATCGAAGGCGTTCTTCATGATGTCGAGACCGAAGAAGAGCATCCCGAAGCCGAGAACCACCTCCCCGATGTAGACCCAGCGCTTGCTGCGGGCGAAGAGCTTGAGGCCGGCGCCCAGTCCGATGGCCGGCAGGGCGAACTTGGTGATCTTGAAGGCGATGAGCTGGGCGGTGACGGTGGTGCCGATGTTGGCGCCGAGAATGATGCCGATGGACTGCACCAGCGACATCAGCCCGGCGTTGACGAAGCCGACCACCATAACCGTGGTGGCGCTCGAGGACTGGATGATGGCGGTCACGGCAAGGCCTACCAGGGTCCCGACAATCCGGTTGCTGGTCAGCGCGGCCAGAATCTTGCGCATCCTGTCGCCGGCGACCTTCTGCAGGCCCTCCGACATGATTTTCATGCCGAAAAGGAAAAGGCCCAATCCACCGACCAGGCCAAAGATTAATTTTTGATTGAAAAGAATGTCCAACATCAGGTTACCCCCGTGGGAGAGGCCTTGCATGCCTCGTATTTATTTTGCTCCGGGTTCGAAAAAAGCGGGGAAAGTTCTTTGTTCCGGGATTCAGGCCGGACGCCTGGCCTTCGGCAACCCCTGCACCACCAGCGCATACGACTCGTCGATCATCGCC
>JBFHXN010000203.1:0-5242 GCA_041598955.1 Desulfuromonadales bacterium
GGGGACAGGAAGAAGCGAGGGGGACAGGCAACCTGCGGGAGCCAGTCCCCTTACTCCAGCCGCCCCGTCTGCCGCAGCGCCTCGTAGAGCACGATGCCGGCGGCGGTGGAGAGGTTGAGACTGCGGACGATGGGGGAGAAGATGGGGATGCGGATGGCACTGTCGGAATGGGCCGCTAGAAGCTCCTCGGGGAGCCCCGTCGTCTCCTTGCCGAAGACCAGGAAGTCTCCGGGCCGGTAAGCGACATCCGTGTGGGTTTGCTTCGCCTTCTTGGAGGTGTACCACCACCGGGCCTTCGGAAAGGCCTCCTCGAGCTCCCGCAGGCTCTCCCAGCGCCGGACATCCACCGCCTCCCAGTAGTCGAGGCCCGCCCTCTTGAGGTAGCGGTCGTCCAGGGAAAAGCCGAGGGGCCCCACCAGGTGAAGGATGGTGCCGGTGGCCCCGCAGAGCCGGGCGATGTTGCCGGTGTTGGGGGGGATCTCCGGCTCCACCAGGACGATGTGAAAGGGGAGGGGGGAGGCCATCAGCGCCAGCGCCGGTGGACCCAGAACCACTGGGTCGGGTCGCGGCGCACCGCGGCCTCGATGCGGTCGGTGAGAAGCTGGGTATTGCGGATCACCGCCTTCGGATCATCCTCGGCGGCGAAGTGGATCGGCTCTTCGAAATAGATCTCGTATCGGTTCTCCGGGGTGCGGTAGGAGAAGGCCGGCACGATGGGAATTCCCTGCTTCATGGCGATCTGGGCGATGATGGGGGTGGTCCAGGCGGGGCGCCCGAAGAAGTCGACCTGCACCGCTTCCCGGGGGGTGATGTGCTGGTCGAGAAGGGTGGCCACGGCCCGTCCCTCGGCGAGGGCCTTGACGATGCGACGGGCCCCCCGTTTGGAATCGATGATTTGGCTTCCCCCGGCCTCCCGGACCTTCTGGAAAAAGTCGCCGACCAGGGGGTTCTTCATTTTCTTGGCGACCAGGGAGACGGGACAGCCGAGCATGGGGAGGCAAAAGGTGCCGACCTCCCAGAAGCCGATGTGGGCCGTGACGATGAAAAAACCCTTCCCCGTCGCCTGGGCGGCGCGCAGGTGCTCCTCGCCGTGAACTGAGAAGTAGCGCCGCAGGTCCTCCTCGGTGCGGAAGCGGTCGAGGAGGATCATCTCGACGCCGCTCTTGCCGAGATGGCGGAAGATCCGGTGGAGGGTGTCGTCGAGTTCCCGGGCGGTCATGTTGGGAAAGGCCTGCCTGAGGTTCTCCGCGGCGGTGCGCCGGCGCTTGGGGAGCAGGTACTGGCTCAGCCAGCCGAGGCCCGAACCGAGGGAGAGGGCCAGGTTGCGGGGGAGGATCCGCACCACGCCGAGCAGGGCGAGGAAGAGGAGGTATTCGAGGAGGTTCTTGCGACTGCGGTCGGCCATGCCGGGAAAGCTCCCTGTCGTGGATTGAGAAGCGGTCCCGTGGGCGGGGACGCGCACCGGGGCGCATCTTAACATGCTGAGGTGGGGAGGGGAAATTATAAAGGCAGGGGAGAGAAAGAGAAAAGGCGGCTCGCACCCGTTCGCCGGCGCTCACTTGAGCTCACGGAGAACACAGAGAAAACTGAGAAGACAGGTCAAAGGCTAGAAATGGGGGAAAGACAGGTCAATGGCGAGGAAGATGAAGGGGGAAAACAGGTCTCAACGCCGAGAGGCAGAGAATGCTGGGAGAATCAATCGGAGAAAAAGATTTGCCAATGGATTCCTCTGTGCCTCTGCGTCTCCGCGTTAAATTCCGCCTTGATGCCTCCCAGACCTTCTTTTCAGAATTCCATTCGTATTCCGCAGACAATCCAGAGCTCTCGGGGCTGGCTCCCCCTTCTCCCCCAGACTCCTCTCCGTGCCCTCCGTGAACTCGAGCGACGGAACGGAGCGGGTGCGAGATCTCTTTTCGGATTTCAAAAAAAAGGCGGGCCGCGCCGAGGGGCGGACCCGCCTGGACCTTAAGGCCGGTGAGGACCTATCTCTGGCTCGCCGCCAGGGCCTGGTCGAGGTCGGCGATGATGTCGGCGACGTCCTCGATGCCGACGGAGACCCGCACGAAGTCGGGGGTCACCCCGGCGGCCTTCTGCTCCTCGGGGGAGAGCTGCTGGTGGGTGGTGCTGGCCGGGTGGATGACCAGGGTCTTGGCGTCGCCGATGTTGGCCAGGTGGCTGGCCACCTTCACCGAATCGATGAATTTCGCCCCGGCGGCCGCTCCTCCCTTGATGCCGAAGCCGAGGATCGCCCCCTGTCCGGCGGGGAGGTATTTCTTCGCCCGGCCGTGGTCGGGGTGGCTCGGGAGTCCCGGGTAGTTGACCCAGCTCACCGACGGGTGCTTCTCCAGGTGCCGGGCCACCGCCAGGGCGTTCTCGCAGTGGCGCGGCATGCGCACATGCAGGGTCTCCAGCCCCTGGAGAAAGAGGAAGCTGTTGAAGGGGGAGAGGCAGGGCCCCATGTCCCGCAGCAGGGTGATGCGCATCTTGAGGATGTAGGCGAGGTTCCCCAGGGCCTCGTGGTAGATCATCCCGTGGTAGGAGGGGGCGGGGGTGGTGTACTCGGGGAAGCGACCGCTCGACCAGTCGAAGCGTCCGCTGTCGACCACCGCCCCGCCGATGCTGTTGCCGTGTCCCCCGATGAACTTGGTCAGGGAGTAGCAGACGATGTCGGCGCCGTGCTCGATGGGGCGAAAGAGGACCGGAGTGGCCACCGTGTTGTCGACGATGAGGGGGAGGCCGTGGTCGTGGGCGACCTTGGCCAGGGCCTCGAAGTCGTCCACGTTGTTCTTCGGGTTGCCGATGGTCTCGGTGAAGACCGCCTTGGTGGTCTCGTCGATGGCGGCGGCGACCTTCTTCGGGTCGGAGCTCTCGACGAAGCGCACCGTGATCCCCATCCTCGCCAGGGTGTGGTGGAAGAGGTTGTAGGTGCCGCCGTAGAGGCAGCTGCTGGAGACGATGCTGTCGCCGGCCTTTGCGAGGTTGAGAATGGCCAGGGTGATGGCCGCGGAGCCCGAGGCCAGGGCCAGTGCCCCCACGCCGCCGTCCATCTCGGCGAGGCGCTTCTCCAGCACGTCGGTGGTGGGGTTCATCAGCCGCGTGTAGATATTCCCCATCTCCTTGAGGGCAAAGAGGTTGGCGGCGTGCTCCGAGGAGTTGAAGACGTAGGAGGAGGTCTGGTAGATGGGGACGGCCCGGGAGTTGGTGGCGGGGTCGGGGATCTGGCCGGCGTGCAGGGCCTTGGTGCCGAGGCCGCGGCTGGGCTGGTCGGACATGGTCTATCTCCTTCGAATTTGGGTGAAAAGACCGAGAAGGGAAAAGGTGCAAAGCCTAGTCGGCGAATCAAGTACGGACACCGGATTTCTAGCAAGGCCGAGTGGGGTTGTCAAGAACAAAGGGTGGCAGCACCCCTGTTACAAAGAAAAGCAGGTTCTGCGGGGGATGCAAGGGGGGATAAACCCGGGGGCGTCTCTCACCCGCTCCCTCCAGTCGCTCGAGTCCACGGAGAACGCGGAGAAGGCCGGGGAGGAGTTTTTTGGAGAGGCGGAAGCCGAACCAAGGGGACCAAGTTTGTCCTTTAAACAATCCCCCCTTATTTCCAGCCTTTACAGCTTTCTCCTGGTTTCTCTGTGTTCCCCGTGAGCTCAAGTGAGCGTCAGCGAACGGGTGCGAGAGGGGTTGTGCGGATAAAAAAAGGCGGGCCCCGAAGGGCCCGCCCCAGATTGTTGACAACCTCTTTTTTGATTTTCTCTCCACCGACCTCCCTACCCGGCGCTGGCGGCCAGGGCCTGGTCGACGTCGGCGATGATGTCGTCGATGTTCTCGATCCCCACCGAGATGCGGATCAGGTCTGGGGTGACCCCCGAGGCTTTCTGCTGGGCCTCGGAGAGCTGGCGGTGGGTGGTGCTCGCCGGGTGGAGGACGCAGGAGCGGGCGTCTCCCACGTGGACCACGAGGGCGATGAGCTTGACCCCCTCCATGAAGCGCCGTCCCGCCTCGACCCCTCCCTTGATGCCGAAGGTGAGCACGCCGCTGGCCCCCAGGGGGAGGTAGCGGCCGGTGCGCTCGAAGCTCGGGTGGCCGGGGAGGCCGGGGTAGTTGACCCAGGAGACCTGGGGGTGTTGGGAGAGGTGCTGCGCCAGGCGCAGGGCGTTTTGGCTGTGGCGCTCCATGCGCAGGGGGAGGGTCTCCAAGCCGAGGTTGAAGAGAAAGCTGTTCATGGGGGCCGGGGTGGTGCCGAGATCCCGCATGAGCTGCACCCGGGCCTTGACGATATAGGCGAGGGGGCCGAACTTCTCGACGTAGCGCAGGCCGTGGTAGGAGGAGTCGGGCTCGGTCAGTTCGGGATAGCGGCCGTTGCCCCAGTCGAAGTTGCCGCCGTCGACGATGACCCCGCCGACGCTGGTGGCGTGGCCGTCGATGTACTTGGTGGCCGAGTGGATGACGATGTTGGCGCCGTGCTCCAGGGGGCGGCAGAGGACCGGGGTGGCGAAGGTGCTGTCGATGATGAGGGGCACCCCCATCTCCCGGGCGACGGCGGAGAATTTCTTGAAATCGAGCACGTTGAGCCCCGGGTTGCCGATGGTCTCGGCGAAGAGGGCCCGGGTTTCGGGGCGGAAGGCGGCCTTGATGGCCGCCCCGTCGGCCTCGGGGTCGACGAAGGAGACCTCCACCCCCAGCTTGGGCAGGGTGTTGGCGAAGAGGGAGTAGGTGCCGCCGTAGAGGGTGCTCGCCGACACCACGTGCTGGCCGGAGCGGCAGATGTTGAGGATGGCCAGGCTCGTCGCCGCCTGCCCCGAGGAGGTCGCCAGGGCCCCGACGCCCCCCTCCATCTGGGCGATCTTGGTCTCGAAGCCCGCCGTGGTGGGGTTGCTGATGCGGGTGTACATGTGATCGGCGGCGTCCAGGTCGAAGAGCTGGGCCACGTGCTCGGCGCGGTCGTACTTGTAGGTGGTGCTCTGGATGATGGGGAGGATGCGCGGCTCGGTGGCCTTGGGCTCGTACCCCCCCTGCACGGCGAGGGTCTCGATCTTCCACTTGGGATCCATGGCGGGTCTCCTTGGCTTGGTATTCATCCCCGAAGGGAAGGGGAAGCATCTTAGCAATATCGCCGTCTTCTTTACAGGAAAAACTTGTCGTGGAACGGCACCGGGGCTATCCTGCCGCAATGTTCATAGGTTCGGTTCACTACGAAGACCATGTTCCCTGTTTTCAGGATCATGCCAATGTTTTCCCCCTCCCTTGA
>JBFHXN010000204.1:0-5242 GCA_041598955.1 Desulfuromonadales bacterium
ACCCGGCTCTTCGCCGGCGAGGAGGTGGGGACCCGCTTTCTGCCCGGCCGGCGGCGTCTGGCGGCGAAGAAGCACTGGATCGCCTTCACCAAGAAGCCCCGGGGGCGTCTCCTTCTCGACGAGGGAGCCCGGAGAGCCCTGGTGGAGGGTGGGAAGAGCCTCCTCCCCTCAGGCATCCGGCAGGTGGAGGGGGATTTCGACCGGGGGGATGCGGTGCGGCTCTGCGACCTCGAGGGGAGGGAGTTCGCCCGGGGGATCATCGGTTATTCCCTGGCCGAGCTGACCCGCATCGTGGGGCGAAAAAGCAACGAGATCGAGGCGATTCTCGGCTACAAGTATGGCGACGAGGTGGTGCACAGGGACAACCTGGTGCTCAAGAGCTAGGAGGGGGGATGAAAAAGGCCCGCCTGCTGCATTTACCCTCGTTCCCTTCAACGATCTGCTTATCCGGGGTGAGACGCGCGGTCTCCGCTCCCGGTAGCCAACGACAAAGGAGAGAGCCATGAGCATACAGGACGAGATGCGGCAGCTTGCCCGCGCGGCCCGCCAGGCCTCCAGGGTCATGGCGACCCTCACCTCCGCCGTCAAGGACGACCTGCTGCGCCGCATGGCCTGCGCCCTGGAGGCCGGCAGCGAGGAGATCATCGCCGAGAACGAAAAGGATGTCGCAGCCGCCCGGCAGAAGGGGCTCTCGGCCGCCATGGTCGACCGGCTGGTCCTTGACGAGAAGCGCATTTCGGCCATGGCCGAAGGGCTGCGGGAGGTGGCGACCCTCCCCGACCCCGTGGGGGAGGTCACCGGCATGTGGCGGCGCCCCAACAACCTTCAGGTCGGCCGGATGCGCATTCCCCTGGGGGTGATCGCCATCGTCTACGAGTCGCGACCCAACGTGACCGCCGACGCCGCCGGTCTCTGCCTGAAGAGCGGCAATGCCGTCGTGCTGCGGGGGGGGTCCGAGGCGATCCATTCCAACGGGGCCATCGGCCGGCTGCTCCGCCGGGAGCTCAAGGGGATGGGGATTCCCGAGGCGGCCCTGCAGGTGGTGGCCACCACCGATCGAGGGGCCGTTCTGGAGCTGCTCAAGTGCGAGGAGGAGATCGACCTGGTCATCCCCCGCGGCGGCGAAGGGCTCATCCGCTTCGTGGCGGAGAACTCGCGCATCCCCGTCATCAAGCACTACAAGGGGGTCTGTCACGTCTTCGTCGACGCCACCGCCGACTTCGAGATGGCCGAGAAGATCTGCGTCAACGCCAAGGTGCAGCGCCCCGGGGTCTGCAACGCCATGGAGACCCTCCTTATTCACAAGGACATCGCCGAGACCTTCATCCCCCGCCTCGCTGATCTGATGCGCGGCCACGGGGTGGAGCTGCGGGGCTGCCCAGTCACCAGGGAGTTCGCCCCCCAGGTCAAGGCGGCCACGGAGGAGGACTGGGGAGCCGAGTACCTCGACCTGATCCTGGCGGTGAAGGTGGTCGACAACCTCGACGAGGCCATCGACCACATCAACCGGTACGGCTCGCTGCACACCGAGGCGATCATCACCCGCGACTACGCCCAATCCCAGCGTTTTCTGCAGGAGGTCAACTCCAGCGTGGTCATGGTCAACGCCTCGACCCGCTTCTCCGACGGCAACCAGCTCGGCCTGGGGGCCGAGATCGGCATATCGACCACCAAGCTCCACTCCTTCGGCCCCATGGGTCTCGAGGACCTCACCACCCGCAAGTTCGTGGTCCTGGGGGAGGGGCAGATCCGTCCCTAGGGGCATGAAAGGCCGCGCCCCGGCAACCGTGCGATCACAATGAAACTCGGCATCCTCGGCGGCACCTTCAATCCGATCCACCTTGCCCATCTGCGCATCGCGGAGGAGGTCCGGGAGGCCTGCGCCCTCGACCGGGTCCTGTTCATCCCCGCCGCCGCCCCGCCGCACAAGGAGGTGGCCGACGCCGTCTCCTTCTCCCACCGCCTGGCCATGGTCGAGGCGGCCATCGCCGGAAACCCGGCCTTCGCCGTTTCGGACCTGGAGAACAGACGCCCCGGCAAGAGCTACTCGGTGCAGACCCTGGAGATTCTGCACCAGGAGCATCCCCGGGGGGAGTTCTATTTCATCATGGGGATGGATTCCTTTCGGGACATCACCACCTGGCGTCAGTGGCGGCGTCTTTTTGCCCTCGCCCATATCGTGGTCGCCGCCCGTCCGGGCGCTCCAGAAGCGGATCCGCGGGATCTGGTCCCGGTTGCCATGGCAGGGGAGTTCTGTTATGATGTCCCGTCAAATTCCCTGCGTCACCAAAGCGGCAAAGAGGTGATCTTCCTTGGGGAAACCCGCCTCGACATCGCCTCCTCGCGCCTCCGGCAGCTGGTGGCCGAGGGACGTTCCATCCGATATCTCGTCCCACCGCCCGTCGAGGCCTATATCGCACAACACGGCCTCTACGGGGGCCCGGAAAGGCACTGAAACATTGGAATCGAAAGAGCGGGCCATTCTCTGCGCAGCCCACGCCCTTGAAAAGAAGGCCTTCGATGTCCGTCTTCTCGAAGTCCGGGGACTCTCCACCATCACCGACTATCTGCTGCTGGCCAGCGGCCGCTCCGACCGACAGGTGCAGGCCGTGGCCGAAGCCGTTCGCGCAGGGCTCAAGAAGGACTACGCCACGCCTCCCCTGGCCGTGGAGGGGATGAAGGAGGGGCGCTGGGTGCTCCTCGATTACGGAGACGTCATGGTCCACGTCTTCCAGGAACCCGTGCGGGCCTTCTATGACCTCGACGGGCTCTGGAGCGAGGCCGCGGAACTGCCGATCCCCGCCGAGTATCACTGGGAGCGGCGCACGGACCGGGAGTGAAGCTGCGGCTCCTCTGCATCGGCAAGCTCTCCGAGCCCTTCCTGCGGGAGGGGGCGGCCGAATATGCCGGGCGTCTCGGGCGCTACCTCCCCCTGGAGGTGGTGGAGCTCAAGGAGGAGGGGGGAGGCAAAAAAGCCGACCTGCGCCAGATCCGCGAACGGGAGGGGGAACGGCTCCTGGCCCGGATGTCCGCCCAATCCTTCGTGGTGGTCCTTGACGAGAAGGGGCGCTCTTTCAGTTCCGAGGGGCTCTCCGAGGTGCTCGGCGAGAAAATGCTCCGGGGCACCGCCGAGGTCGCCTTCGTGATCGGAGGCGCCTACGGCCTGAGCGACGCGGTCAAGGCTCGGGGGGACCTGCTTCTCTCCCTGTCGTCCCTGACCTTCACCCACCAGATGGCTCGCCTGATCCTCCTCGAGCAGCTCTACCGGGGGATGACGATTCTGCGCAACGAGCCCTACCACAACCGGTAAGGGAGCTCTTGGCCCCAGCCGTTGGGAGAATGCATGGAACAGGAGCGGATGAAGGACGCCCGGGAACAGCTGATCAAAATGCGCCGGGAGGTGCTGCGCGAGGTGCAGGCCGCCACCCAGGCGAGCCGGGAAATGGGAACCGAGGGGGCCCCGGACATCGGGGACGTGTCGGCCAACACCTACAGCCGGGATGTCCTGCTCAACCTGAGCGAGACCCAGCGCCAGAAGATTCGGGACATCGACGCGGCGCTGGAGCGGATCGACCAGGGGGAGTACGGGGTCTGCACCCGCTGCGGGGAGGAGATCGCGCCCCGGCGGATGGAGGTTCGTCCCTTTTCCCGGTACTGCGTGGATTGCAAGGGCGAAGTGGAGAAGTTTGGCGAGTGACCGGCAGGTGCAGTGACTTTCAGGGGAGAACCCCGGGAGAGAGGACCAGATGATTGCTATTGCGGTAATTTTTGCGGTTCTGATCGTGTTCATGGGCGCGATCACCTATTTCTGGGGCCTCAACCCCGACCAGGTCACGGTGGCCCTCACCTCCGACCTGAGCCTGACCCAGCCGATTCCCATCATGATCATCGGTGCCATCCTGGTCGGCCTGGCAGGGGGGTTCTTCCTTCACATCTTCAGTCTCTCCGCCCACGGTATACACCACTGGCGCCGGGGTCGGCAGGAGAAGAAGGGGAAGGAGGTCATCTCCATCTACCGCGAGGGGGTGGCCCGCCTGCTCTCCGGAGACATCAAAAAAGCCCACGTGCTGCTCCAGAAAGCCCTCGACCGGGAGCCTTCCCGGGTCGAAACCTGTCTGGCCCTGGCCAACGTCTATATCCAGGAGGGGGAACCCCAGCAGGGGGTCAACCTGCTGCACAAGGCCAAGGAGCTCGAACCCCGCAGCATGGAGGTCCTCTTCAAGCTGGCCTCCACCTACGAGGAGATGGGCCGCGACAGCGAGGCGAGCAAGGTCTACGAGGAAATCCTCGCCATCGAGAGCGACAACCGCAAGGCCCTTCGCAACCTGCGCGACCTGCAGGTCAAGCAGGGGCGCCTGAAGGACGCCCTCGCCCTGCAGAAGCGGGTGCTCAAGGTGGTCCAGGGGAGCCGTCGTCAGGCCGAAGAGCAGAAGAAGTTCCTCTGCCTGCGCTACGAGGTCGCCAGCCTCTCCCTGCAGGAGGGGGAGATCGATGCGGCCAAGGCCGAGCTCAAGCAGATCATCGTCGAAGATCCTTCCTTCATTCCCGCCAAGGTCTCCCTCGGGGACGCCTACCAGGCCCAGGATCGGCCCGAGGATGCGGCCGGGGTCTGGCGCGACGCCTACAAGGAGCTTCGCAAGGGGATTTTCCTCGCCCGCCTGGAGGACATGTACATGGAGGAGGAGGACCCCACCTCCCTGCTCAACTTCTACCGCTCCCAGATCATGGAGCGGGGGGATGACCTGCTGCTGCGCCTCTTCTACGGAAAGCTCTGCCTGCGGCTGGAGATGATCGACGAGGCCCTCGAGCAGCTCCAGACCGTCGAGGGGAGCGGCATCGAACTGCCCCAGATGCACCTGCTCCTGGCCGAAGCCTACCGCCGCCGCCGCAACATCGACGAGGCGGTGCGCCAGTACAAGAAGGCCCTGGGGGTCGACAACCGCCTGCGGTTCCAGTTCGTCTGCGAGCAGTGCGAGGAGCTGGTTCCCGAGTGGCAGAGCCGCTGCAGCGATTGCGGCGCCTGGGGGAGCTTCGTCCTCCCGGGGAGCCAGGCCATCAAGAGCGCCAAGCCCCTGGACCTGCGAGCCATTCACCCTGGTCCGAGGGAAGAATGGCACGAAGAGGAGTAAGGCGCCCCCTGGCCCTGGTCATTCTCGACGGATGGGGCCTGCGGGAGAGCTGCGAGGACAACGCCGTCTGTCAGGCCGCCACCCCCCGGCTCGACCGCCTGCGGCGTGAATTC
>JBFHXN010000205.1:0-5225 GCA_041598955.1 Desulfuromonadales bacterium
GCTCGGTGGTGGCTGCACTTTTTGTCGCCATGTATGACTTTGGCCTCTTCCATGCTGAGATCGAGGACTGAAAACCTCGAAAATTCATGTTTCTTAGTGCAAGGCCCCGGGTAAGCCATACGGCTCTTCGGGGTTTTTTCATGCCCGCCCTTGTTCTGGCACATGCCTTCCTTTCCATTCCCTGCCCTCGGTTTTCTCGGTATCCCAGCAAAATAAACGCACCACAGGCATTTCGAATTGTTGAACATTAAAGTTGGCAGGAAAATGGACAATTCTGTTGCATTCCCCGTGGGGGCATGCTAATAACAATGCTGCATTTGCAACAGTTCATCTTCGCGAAGACGGACTGTTTTAAAAAAAATCTTTGGGACATTGGCGGGATAGGGTGGTCGTTGCACCTACCAGATTCGCATCGGGCCTGCAACGGGCGCAACGCCACAGGCACTCGGGACGCTGCAATCGGCACAAGACCTCGGACGGGTTCGACCCACATCCAAATTCAAGGAAAGAGGAAGAAAGTCATGGAGACTGGAGCGAGAGCAAAGAAGTTGACACTGAATGAGATCGAAAGTGAGATTTCGGCGCGCCTGCTTTCGGGCAGCAAGGGCTACTATTTTGCAGTGGCGATTTCGGCCCTGCTCGTTGTAGCGGCAGTGGTTGCCGGTGGGCATTCCATGTTCGTGGGGCATGACCACACCTACAACGTCAGCCGGGAGGTCCCCTGGGGAATCCTGATCGCCACCTACGTCTTTTTCGTGGTCACCTCCACGGGGCTCTGCCTCGTCTCCTCCATCGGCCACGTCTTCGGGATGGAGTCCTACATGCCGATCGCAAAGAGGTCGGTGTTTCTCTCCATTGCCACCATCCTGGCCGGATTCTTCGTTATCGCCTTCGAAATCAAGCTTCCCTGGCGAATGGCCATCTACAACGTCATCTCTCCCAACCTCACTTCCAACATCTGGTGGATGGGCACCCTCTATGGGGTCTACCTTGTGCTGATGATGTTCGAGTTTCTGTTTCTCAATCTCAACAAGCACAACCTGGCCGTAGCGAGCGGTTTCGGCGGCGCCATCGCTGGTATCGCAGCCCATTCGAACCTCGGTGCCGTCTTTGGATTGCTCATGGGTCGGGAGTTCTGGCACGGACCCTACATGTCGATTTACTTCATCGCATCAGCCATGATGACCGGTACCGCAGTCATCTTCCTCTTCCACTACCTGGGCTACAAGATCAATGGGGAAAAACTCGAACAGGATGAGCCGATGGTCCGCTCCCTCGACGTGGTGCGTCGCCTGGGGATCCTCCTGATCTGTGTGATCATGTTCTTCACCATCTGGAAAATGGTGGCCGGGGTGGCTGGCCAGCCCGGAGGGAAATACGAGGCAGTCATGGCCCTCGTCAACGGCCCCTACGCGATGAACTTCTGGCTGTTCGAGGTCGGTTTCGGCCTGGTCTTCCCCCTGGTTCTTTTCCTGCTCTCCAAGGGGAAAAATCTCGGAATGATGTTCATCGGATCGGCCATGATGATCATCGGTATCTTCATCATGCGCTACGACCTGGTGATCGTGGGGCAGGTCGTGCCGGTCTACCACGAGCTCGGCGTGAGGGAAGCCGGGCAGTTGCTCAGCTATTTCCCCTCCTTCCACGAGATCGTGATCACTCTCGGTGGTTTCGGAGTGGCGACCTTCCTCTTCCTGATCGGCGAAAAGCTCTTCGCCGGACACAAGGTCGAAACCCACCATTGATTCCGGGATGACACCCGGTCCCCTGACTTCAAGAACTCAGTAGGAGATAAAGGATGAAAAAAGAACGGTTGAACCTCGACAAGCTGAAGAGCGAAGGGGTGGAGAACGTCTCCGCGGAGGAGCGCCGCAACTTCCTCAAGATGGGCCTGACCCTGACCGGTGTCTTTGCCGGCGGGACCCTCGTCTCGGCTGTTTCCTCTGTCCGCAAGGTCTACGCCACCTCGGGAGACTATGCCAAGAAATACCCCTACAAGCCCCATTACAGCATGATCATGCACCAGGACCGCTGCATCGATTGCGAGCGCTGCCTCGGCGCCTGCCGCGAGACCAACCATGTTCCCGAGGCGGGGTACCGCACCGCCATTCTGGAGAGGGAGGTGCCTGACGCCGTTGGACAGAAGCGGGAGTTCATCCCCGTGCTCTGCAACCACTGCAATGTTCCCCAGTGCACCCGCGTCTGCCCGACCAAGGCGACCTACAAGGACAAGGCCAACGGCATCGTCATGATGGACATCACCAAGTGTATCGGCTGTCTGACCTGCCAGCTGGGGTGCCCCTACAACGCCCGGTACTTCAATGAGGAGAGGCATGCCGTCGATAAGTGCAACTTCTGCATCGACACACGGCTCTCAAAGGGAGAGACATTGACGGCCTGTTCCAATGCC
Source organism: Desulfuromonadales bacterium (assembly GCA_041598955.1). Lineage (GTDB taxonomy): Bacteria > Desulfobacterota > Desulfuromonadia > Desulfuromonadales > JBFHXN01 > JBFHXN01. The sequence continues at coordinate 2,411 of JBFHXN010000205.1, forward strand.
TGCCCGGCCGGTGTGAGGATTTTCGGCGACCTCTCCGATCCCGGCAGCCAGCTTTACAAGGAAGTTCATCGGATCGACCGGCAGGTCTGGGTTTTGCGGCCCGAGGCCGGCACCCGCCCGAACGTTTTCTACACCAAGGGCTAGCGGGCGGCGGAAACGCCCAGAGAAACGACCATAACACTGCCGAATCTGGAGGTTCTTTTATGAAAAGGGTTGTCTTATCGATTCTTGTTGGCGCCTTGGCGCTGACCTTTACCGCTGCCGGCCCGGTCTTTTCCGCCGAAGAGGACTTCGGTGGTCCTGAAATCACCTTCACCGCACCGGCACCCGGGGTCATCTTCAGCCACAAGACCCACGTCGGAGATTTCGGCTATGACTGCGCGGCCTGCCATGATGGTCTTTTCGAGATGTCCTCCCTGTCCGCCCAGGAACAGGGTGATTTCACCATGGCCTCGCTGGCCAAAGGGAAATACTGCGGGTCTTGCCATGATGGAAAGACCGCCTTTATCTCCAGCAGCCAGTGCAGCAGCTGTCATCAGTCCGGAGGGGATGTGATTTACACCCAGCCGGTGCAGGGGGTTCTCTTCAGCCACCAGGCCCATGTTGAAGGGGTCGGGCTCGACTGCGAGAGCTGCCATACTGGGCAGTTCGAAATGAAGGCGCTGAAGGTGCAGGAGAAGGCAGACTTCGTCATGGAGGCTCTTTATAAAGGCAAATACTGTGGCGCCTGCCACGATGGCAGCATGGCCTTCGCCTCCAACACCCGTTGTGCATCCTGTCATGTGGGGGTCAAGGGTCTCCTGCGTGCGACCGCTGGCAAGGCAGGACAGAAGAAGGGGCATTAAGCCTTCCGGATACAATGGGCTCGTCCGCCGTTCTGTGACCTCTCCCTGCGATGGCTCGGGTTCGAAGTGAATCTGGTCCTCGCGGGGAGCCCATCCGCTCTAAGCGGGTTGCCCATTTCCGCAACGTCTCAGCGCCTCATGCGATCCCTCTCCAGCACGAAGCTCCCGCTGCCCCAGGATTCAGAAGAAGGGTGCCGGTGAATAGCGCCCGGCTCAAACGCCGGGCTTTTTTTTGACTCTCCCTCTGCTTCGAACCCGGAATCGTTGGAAGTGGCTCTCCTCCCTCGGGACAGTCTGGATCATTGAGTGCGAGAGTCAGGCATAGGAAAAGAGAAAGAGGATAGGATGTCACCGAGTTCCTGCGAACATCTTTCCACCATTCTGGACAGCGTAGCAGACGGTGTTTTCACCGTCGATGAGAGCATGCGTATCACCTCCTACAATAGGGCTGCGGAGGAAATCACCGGTTTTACCCGGGAAGAGGCTCTGGGGCGCCGCTGTTACGATGTTTTCCGGACGGGGGTCTGTTTCTCTGCCTGCCCGGTTCGTGAGGCGATGCAGAGCGGGGCGTCCGTCGTCAACCGGGATGTGGAGATTATAGCCAAGGACAACCGGAAGGTGCCCATTTCGGTGAGCGCCTCTGTGTTGAGGGACTCCGAGGGAAATCCCATCGGAGGGGTGGAGACCTTCCGGGACCAGACCCTGATTCAGACGTTGAAGCAGGAGATCGCCGATAAGTACACCTTTCAGGACCTTATCAGCAGAAACCCGGCCATGCGCCGTCTCTTCGATGTCCTCGGCGATATCGCCGCCAGTGAAGCGACAGTATTGCTGAACGGTGAGAGCGGCACGGGCAAGGAGCTTTTTGCCAGGGCCATTCACGAACTGAGCCGTCGCAAGGGGGGGCCCCTGGTGGTCGTCAACTGTGGTGCTCTGCCCGAGCCTCTCCTTGAAGCCGAAATATTCGGAGCCCGCCGGGGGGCCTATACGGGGGCAACGGAGAACCGTCCCGGTCGTCTCGACATGGCCCAGGGCGGCACCATGCTGCTCGATGAAATTGGAGATCTGCCCCTTCCCCTTCAGGTCAAGCTCCTCCGGGTTCTCGAAAACCAGGAGTTTCAGCCCCTGGGAGCCAGAAGCCCCCAGAAGGCAGACGTGAGGTTCGTTACGGCGACCCATCGTGATCTCGAAGCCATGGTGCGCGAAGGGACCTTTCGCCGGGACCTATATTTCCGGATCAACGTTGTAGCGCTTCAGATCCCACCTCTGAGAGAGCGCCCAGAGGATATCCCCCTGCTCATCGACATTTTCCTCGACCGGTTCAACCGGACGTACGGAAAGAAGATTCGCGGTTTCAGCGCCGAGGCCATGCATGTCGTTTTGACCCACGATTTTCCGGGTAACGTTCGCGAGCTTCTTCACCTGGTGGAGCAGACGGTGATTCTTTGTCGCAGCGGAGAGATTGGGATCGAACATTTGCCTCCCGCTTTTGTTGCCTCTTCCCGGGGTGGCGAGACCCTGGCTCAGACTCGCCGAAGCCGGATCAGCCGGGAATCCCTCCAGGAAATGCTTGCAAGGTACGGGCACAATCGTTCCCAGGTCGCTCGGGAACTCGGAATCGACCGTACAACCCTCTGGAGATGGATGAAAAGGTTCGACCTTGGCTGACTCCGTCCTTCCTTGAAAGTCATCCCCCCTCGTTTCACCTCCAATCCCCTCTGCCTGCCATTTCCCTCCCAAGCGACTCTAAGAAAAAAGAAGGTTTCATCCGTACAAGGGTTCCAAGGAACATTTAGGTCTATTCATTTGAATGTTGCAGCAATTGCATATGTTGCAACGGTTGCAATGGCCGTGTGGTGTTGCGTGTCCGTGCAACATCTGTAAGTCGTTGAAAACAGATCGATAAAAATTAAACACGCCTAATAAGACTCCCTCTCCTGTTGCGTCAGCAACATCACGAGCCTCCCCAC
>JBFHXN010000206.1:0-5209 GCA_041598955.1 Desulfuromonadales bacterium
AGCCGCCAGCGCAGGGTGGAGGCCCGCCATGACGCCGTGCAGCAGCAGGTCGAAACGGCCTGGGGACTTCTCGACCACTTCGCCGCAGAAGCGGAAAAAGGGCGCCTCACCCAACCGGAGGCCCAGGCCAGGGCTCTCGCCGCCCTGCGGGACCTGCGCTACGGAGAGGACGGCTACTTCTGGGTCAACGACCTTCATCCCGGCATGGTGATGCACCCGACCCGGCCCGACCTCGAGGGGAACGACCTCACCGACGTCCAGGATCCGAAGGGGATTTTTCTCTTCCGGAAATTCGTTGAAACGGGGCGGCAGAAGGGGGAGGGGTTCGTCGACTACGACTGGCCCAAGCCCGGCAGCCGGGCACCGGTGGCCAAGACCTCCTATGTCAAGCTCCTCCCCCAGTGGGGCTGGATCGTCGGAAGCGGCCTCTATGTCGGGGATCTCAAGAGCGACCTGAACCTGATCCTGGCGCTGGGCCTCGCCCTTTTCGCCCTGGTCGGAGGGGGAGGCCTCGCCGCCGCCGCCTGGTTCGGGCGGAACATCTCCCGGTCGATGACCGAGACGGGGGCCATGATCGAGAACCTCGAGGCTGGACGTCTCGACGACCGGCTCGATTCGCGGCGGCAGGACGAAATCGGCGCCATGGCCCGCACCATGGACGCCTTCGCCGAGAACCTGCAGCATGACGTGGTGGCGGCCCTGCACCGCCTCGCCGCCGGGGACCTGACCTTCTCCTGCCGCCCCCGCTCCGCCGACGACCAGATTCGGGGAGCCCTGGCCAGGGTCGGGGAGGATCTCCACGCCATGCTCTCCCGGACCCGCACCGTCTCCGAGCGCATCGCCGAGGAGGCCACCCGGGTCGCCTCCGGCAGCCAGGCCCTCTCCGACGGCGCCGTCAACCAGGCCGCCGCCCTGCAGCAGGTTTCGAGCTCCATGGTGGAGATGGGGGCCCGCATCAAGAGCAGCGCCGACCATGCCGCCGAAGCCCACCGCCTCGCCGGGGAGGCCCGCGGCGCGGCGGAGAAGGGAAACCACCGGATGCAGGCCCTGATCTCCGCCATGGAGGAGATCAACCGGGCCGGAGGGAATATCTCCAAAATCATCCGGGTCATCGACGAGATCGCCTTCCAGACCAACCTGCTGGCCCTGAACGCCGCCGTGGAGGCCGCACGGGCCGGAAAGCACGGCAAGGGCTTCGCCGTGGTGGCCGAGGAGGTGCGCAACCTCGCCGCCCGCAGCGCCCAGGCGGCCCGGGAGACGGCCGAGCTCATCGAAACCGCCGTCTCCAAGGCCCAGAACGGGGCCGAGGTGGCCGACCAGACGGGGGAGGCCCTCTCCTCCATCACCGCCACGGTCCACCAGGTCAGCGACCTGGTGGCCGAGATCGCCACCGCCTCCCGGGAACAGGCCCTCGGCGTCGGGCAGGTCACCATCGGCCTGGGGCAGATCGACCAGGTCACCCAGCGCACCAGCGCCGAGGCCGAGCAGAGCGCCCAGGCCGCCGAGTCCCTCTCGGTCCAGGCCGCCCAGCTGAAAAAGGTCCTCGGAGGGTTCCGCCTGCGGGGAGGGACTTCCCCCTCGGTTCCGGCCAGGCCCGCGGAGACGACCGTTTTTTCCTCCAAAACCGTGGCGGCGCCCCACCCTGTTCGAAAGACCCTGGCCCCGCCACCGGCCGACGGCTCGGACCTGGGAGAGAATGTCGAGCTGTTCTGAATCGGGACCAAATTTAGGGTGAGATCAAAAGAAGGAGTCACAGCAGATGCTCGAAGACAAGAGTCGCCCCTGGAGCGCCGGGGATCTCGACGAGGATGACGAGGAGGAGGACACCCAGCAGGGGAGGTTTCTGACCTTCCAGGTGGGGCGGGAGCATTACGCCATCGCCATCTCCCACGTCACGGAGATCATCCGGCTCCAGAAGATCACGGGGGTTCCCGACATGCCCGAGTTCCTGCGGGGGGTGATCAACCTGCGGGGGAGGGTGATCCCCGTGGTCGACGTGCGGCTGCGCTTCCGCCTCCCCTTCCAGGAATACGGGGAGCGCACCTGCATCATCGTCGTCGACGTCGAAGAGAAGGCGGTGGGGCTGGTGGTCGACCGGGTCGACGAGGTCCTCTCCATCCCCCCCGACCAGATCGAGCCCCCGCCCCCCTCGGCCGGCGGAGGGCGCTACATCCAGGGGCTGGGGAAGGTCGGCGAGGAGGTGAAGATCCTTCTCGACCTCGAGCGGCTTCTGAAACGGGAAGAGTGGGAAATCCTCTGCCAGGCGACCCAAGCACAGGCCTGAGGGATCGACCTCAGGAGGGAGAAGAACGATGAAGATTTTCGGCAAACTGATGAGCGCTTTCGCCCTCTCGGCCTCCGTCGCGGCCCTGGTCGGCATCATCGCCTGGGTCGGGCTTTACCGGGTCGGCTCCGCCACCGACGAAATGGCCGACCTGCGGGTTCCCGCCACCGAGGCCCTCTTCGGCATCATGGAAACGCAGTACGCGATCCAGTCGGGGGAGCGCACCCTGCTCATCCCGAGCCTCAGCCTCGAGGCCCGGAAAAAGCAGATGGAGGAATTCAGCATTCTCTGGCCCAAGGCCGGTGAGTTCTTCAGCCGCTACGACGCCCTGGAAAAAAGCCCGGCGGAGGCCGAGCTCTGGAGCCGCTTCATGCTCTCCTGGGGGGAGTGGAAGACCGAACACCAGAAGCTGATCGGCGTCGTCGCCCTGGTGCGGGACGACAACATCGAGATCCTCGAGGGGACCCTGCAGGCCCGGCGCCTCGACCATGTGCGATGGGTCGCCGCCCTCGACCGCTCCGTCCGGGAGGGGCGCCCCTTCACCGGCCAGCTCGATCCCACGCGATGCGCCCTGGGGAGCTGGCTCGGCGAATTCAAAGCCCACAACCCCGACCTCGTCGAGGCCCTGGAGGGTTTCGACGGGCCCCACAAACGGCTCCACCATCTCGGGGGAGAGATCAACGATCTGCTCCTGAAGGGAGCCCCGGGACAGGCCCGCCGCCTCTTCGAGAGGGAGGTTCTTCCGACCCTCAAGGAGATCGAGGAGAGCTTCGATCTCGCCCTGCTCATCGTCCAGTCGGACATCGAACTGATGCGGGCCGCCGCCGAAATCGCCTTCGGCAGCGGGCAGAAGGCCCTCAAACTCTCAGAAGGCCTGATCGACGAACTCACCGGTGTCAACCGGACCCTGACCGAGGCGAGCCGGGCCCAGGCCTCCTCCACGGCCTTCTGGAGCAACCTGCTCAACGGTCTGGCCATCCTCGGGGGGGTCGCCCTGGCCCTGCTCCTCGGCTACCGCCTCGCCCGGAAACTGGCCCTGCCCATGGGGCGGGTTGTGGAAATGCTCCAGGAAATGGAGAAAGGTCATCTGGAGGGTCGTCTGGCCCTCGACGGGGAGGACGAAATCGCCCAGATGGCCTCGGCCATGGACGGCTTCGCCGAGAACCTGCAGCAGGAGGTGGTCGGGACTCTCGGCGCCCTCTCCCGGGGGGATCTCACCTGCGACATCCAGCCCCGGGACAAGGACGACGAGTTCCGCTGGGCCCTCAAGAAAGTCATCGAGGACCTGCGCACCCTCCTCGGCCAGATCCGCGGCATCAGCGACAACCTCACCTCCGGCTCGGGGCATCTCGCCGACTCCAGCCAGGCCCTGGCCCAGGGGGCCACGGAGCAGGCGAGCTCCCTGGAGGAGATCTCGGCCTCCATGACGGAGATGGCCGCCGTCATCCGGCAGAGCGCCGACCACGCGGGAAGTGCCCGGGAGATCTCGGGCCGGGCCCGCCAGGCTGCCGACCGGGGGACCGACCGGCTCCGGGAGATGATCGACGCCATGAAGGAGATCGACGCCTCGGGGCGCAGCATCTCCAAGATCATCAAGACCATCGACGAGATCGCCTTCCAGACCAACCTGCTCGCCTTGAACGCCGCCGTGGAGGCGGCCCGGGCCGGAAAGCACGGCAAGGGCTTCGCCGTGGTGGCCGAGGAGGTGCGCAATCTCGCCGCCCGCTGCACCCAGGCCGCCCGGGAGACGGCGGGGATCATCGAAACCTCCGTGGCCAAGGCGGAAAACGGCACGGTGATCGCCGACCGGGCCGGCAGCGCCCTGAAGGAGATCACCGAGGGGGTGGCCCAGGTGACGGGGCTGGTGGAGGAGATCGCCGCCGCCGCCCAGGAGCAGGCCCAGGGGGTCGAGCAGATCACCGCCGGGCTGGCCCAGATCGAGAAGGTGACCCAGCAGAGCACCGCCAGCGCCGAGGAGACCGCCTCGGCCTCCGAACAGCTCACCGGCCTGGTGAAACAGCTGCGCCACATGCTGGGGCGCTTCACCCTGGAGAAGCCCTCCGAACGCCCCGCCCTCCCCGCCGAGCCTGAAACCCGGGCCGCGACCGCGGGGTGGGGCTGGGGAGGACTGGCCCCTGCCGCCGCTCCCGACTCTCTGGCGGCGATGGAGAAAAGCCTCGGCTCCTCGACCCCGGTCATCGCCCTGGACGACAGCGATTTCGGCAAATACTGATGACGGACCGAACGTCCCCAGAATCCCCACCACGGGCCTCCGACTCCTGGCTGCGCACCTCGGCCGCGGAGTTCGAGCTCATCCGCAAGCTCGTCCAGGAGCGCTTCGGCATCCACCTCACGGAGGATAAGCGCTTCCTCCTCGAGGGACGCCTCCAGGGACACCTGCGGGGGCTGGGGTGCGCCTCCTTCGGCGACTACTACGAACACCTGCGCTCCCCAGGCAAGGAGGGGGCCCTGCACGACCTGGCGGCCCTGATCTCCACCAACCACACCTTCTTCTACCGGGAGCAGGAGCACTTCGAGTATTTCCGGGACACCGCCTTCCCGGAGGTGGTGGCGAGGCTGAAAAAGGAGGGGCGCAGCGACCTGCGCATCTGGTGCGCCGGCTGCTCCAGCGGCGAGGAGGCCTACGTGCTGTTGATGCTCATGCGCGAATGCCTGGGGCGGGACTACGGAAACTGGGATGCCGGGATCCTCGCCACCGACATCTCGGGGCGGGTGCTGGAGATCGCCCGGGACGGCATCTACCCGGCCGAGAGGGTCACACCCCTTCCGGAAGCCCTGCGCCGCAGGTACATGAGGGAGCTGCCCGACGGCCGCCTGCAGGTCCGGGATGAGCTGCGGCAGGAGGCGACCTTCCGCCGCTTCAACCTGATGAACCCCGTCTTCCCCTTCCGCCACCCCTTTCAG
>JBFHXN010000207.1:0-5199 GCA_041598955.1 Desulfuromonadales bacterium
GCGCACCTGCATGGGGTGCAGGGGGTCGGAGGTTCAAATCCTCTCGCCCCGACCAACGAAAAAAAGAGCCGCAGCGAAAGCTGCGGCTCTTTTTTTATTTCCAGATGAACCTCTCCCGAGAGGGACTCCTAAACGGGAAGGAGCAACTGGAAGAGCAGGCCGCCAGCTGCGCTTGAGGCGAGCACCGTCAGCATGCCGAGCCGAAACCGCAAGAGGGCCACAAACGCGGCCACGGCTATCAGCATGGCGGGGGCATCCCAGGTCGTCCAGACAGGCACCAGCAGATGCAGGCCGAACCAGTGAAATTCGTCGAGGCGACCGAACAGGGTATGGAGGGAAAACCAGAGAGCCAGGTTGAGGATGACCCCAGTGACCGCGGCGGTGATTGCCGAGAGGGCGGCGGTCAGTTTTTTGTTTCCTCGCAGTCGCTCGACGTAGGGGGCACCGAGAAAAATCCACAAAAAGGACGGAATAAAGGTCACCCAGGTTGTCAGGATCGAAGCAATCACCCCTGCCGAGATGGGAGAAAGGGAGCCCGGGAATCGATACGCGCCCATGAAACCGACAAACTGAACCACCTGAATGAGGGGTCCGGGAGTGGTTTCGGCCATGGCCAGCCCGTCGAGCATCTCGCCGGGAAGCAGCCAGTGGAAGGTGTTGACGGCCTCCTGGGCGATGTAGGCCAGAACCGCGTAGGCACCGCCGAAGGTGACCACCGCCGCCTTGCTGAAGAAGAGACCCTGGGTCATGAAGAGGTGGTCCGTACCGAGAATAGAGGCCAGGGCGACAAGGGGGCCAAACCAGAGAGCCAGCCAGACCAGCAGGATCCGCAGGGACCGCCCCGCCGAAGGGGGCGCTGGCAGGGGTGTCGTGTCGGAGATGGCGGCCCTGGAGGATTGACCACCCCCCTCCGACACGGCGAGGGGTTTTTTCAGAACCGAAAACTGCTCTTCCCGCAGATGCCCTCCGACAAAGCCGATGGCTCCGGCGGCGAGAATGATCAGGGGGAAGGGGACTTCGAAGAAGAATATGGCGACGAAGGCCGCGGCGGCCAAGGTGATCATCACCCGGTTCTGAAGGGCCCGCCGGCCGATGCGGATCATCGCCTCGACCACGATGGCCATCACGGCCGGCTTCAGGCCGAAGAAAAACCCCTGCATGAGGCTCATCTCCTGGAACTGGGCATAGAGCAGACTCAGCAGCAGGATGGAGACGAAACCGGGCAGCACAAACAGGGTTCCGGCCAACAGTCCACCACGGGTCCGGTGAAGCAACCAGCCGACATAGGTGGCCAGCTGCTGGGCCTCCGGTCCTGGCAACAGCATGGTGTAGTTGAGGGCGTGGAGAAAACGATTTTCACTGATCCAGCGCTTTTCCTCCACCAGGATGCGGTGCATCACGGCCATCTGACCGGCCGGGCCGCCGAAACTGTAGAGCGCCACCCGGACCCAGACCCTCAGGGCCTCGCCAAAGGGGATTCCATGTTCGGGCGGGACCGGAGCTGTCTCTTCGATACGCTTCCCCATCAGGCAATTGGTACTCTCCAGGGTCGTGGATTCATTCTATGGAAAAGGAACCACAAGCCTAACGCAGGTCCTTCGGGTGTCAAAACCTGCGCACCGGCCTTCTGATCCACGCGGTCTCCCTGGAAGTGCCGGGAGGGGATGATAGAATTCATTCAACCTCGAAGATGATTTTTTCTCCCAGCCCCAAGGAGGAGACTCATGCCCTGGGAACCGGAATTCTGGGACAAAACCCTGAGCCGGATATTTGGCGACCTCGTGAACTGGCTCCCCACGCTGGGGGCGGTCCTGCTCCTGCTCATCGTCGGATGGGCCGTGGCCAGGCTGCTGCAGGCCGTCCTGACGAGAGTCCTGCGCCGCCTGCGCTTTGACCGGCTGGCGGAGAGGGGAGGGGCGTCCCGGGTTCTGAGCGACCTGGGGATGGATCCTTCGGCCTCCCTTCTGACCGGGCGGCTCGTCTTCTGGCTGGTGCTGCTGGTGTTTCTTCTGGCTGCGGCCGAAAACCTCGGGATGCGCGGGGTGAGCGATGCCCTGGAAGGGCTGGTCGCTTATCTCCCCCGGGTCCTGGCAGCCGGACTGATTCTGCTGCTCGGAGGTCTGGTGGCCCGCCTGGTCGGGAACGCCCTGAGCACCTCGGCGGGACAGGCCGGCATCAGGGGAGGGCTCGCCTTCGGTCAGGCGATCCGCTATCTGATCCTCATCTTCGTGGTGGTGCTGGCCCTGGGGCAGTTGGGAGTGGAAACAACCCTGCTGGTCGCCACCGCCACGGCCCTGATCACCTCGGCGGCCCTGGCCCTCGCCCTGGCCTTCGGCTGGGGGAGCCGGGATCTGGCCCGCAACATCATGGCCGGACTGCACGTCCGGGAGGAGTTCGCCATTGGACAGGACCTGGAGGTGGAGGGCTACCTCGGCCGCCTTGTGGCCATCGGACCGATCAAGTCGGTGATCAAAACCGAGTCCGGCCAGGTGTCGCTCCCCAACGCACTGCTGATCGAAAAGGCCGTCATTATCCTCTCCGAGGGCGAGAAACCCCGATGAACGAGAAGCATCTCTCTGCAGCCGACTATGTCGAGGGGCGCCTTGCTCCCGATGCAATGAAGGCCGCCGACGATCATCTGTCTGGGTGTGCCCCGTGTCGGGCCGAGGTGGCGGCCCTTCGCGCCCAACGGGACCGGGGGGTCGCATCCACCCTGCGTCGCTTTGCCGGTCGGTTGCTGGTGGGAGAGCTGACCTTTCTGGAGCCTCTGCTGCGCAGACTCCCTTTGGCGCAAAAATCCAAAGTCGAGAGTGACAACGGGGGCCGCGAGCCGATCCGGGTTCTGAAACCCTGGGCCAAAATGGGGCTGCGGGGAGGCGCCGCCATTTTCGGGCGGTTCACCCTGGTGGTGGCCATCACCCTCGGCGTCCTGCTGCTCCCAACCCCTCCGGGTCTCTCCGCCGAGGGGCACCGCGCCCTGGCGGCCTTTGCCTTTACCGCCGCCATTCTCGCCCTGGAGCCCGTTTCCCTCCCCATTGCCGCCCTGATGGTCCCCCTGGCCCAGGTGGCCCTGGGGGTGGCCACAACCCCCCAGGCCTTCGAGACCTTTTCCCGCCCCGTGGTCTTTCTCATCCTCGGTAGCCTCTTCATGGCCGAGGCGCTACGCAAACACGGCCTGACCCGCCGCCTCGCCCTGTCGGTCATCGTCGCTTCGGGCGGGGGAGTGAAGATGGTGCTGCTGGGGCTGATGATGCTGGCGGCGCTCTTTTCCATGTGGGTGGAGAACACAGCCACCGCCGCCATGCTGATCCCGGTGGCCATGACCATCTCCAGCCAGGTCGAGGATCCTGAAGAGGCCCGCTCCCTGCTGGTGTTGCTGGTGCTCGGACTGGCCTACAGCGCCAGCCTCGGCGGCATGGCCACGATCATGGGCGCCGCCCCCAATGCGGTTGCCTCCGGTTTCCTGGCCCAGATCGGCCCATGGACCTTCATCGACTGGATGAAGTACGGCCTGCCGGCTCTGCTGCTGATCTTTCCCCTGACCTGGTGGGCTCTGGTCAGGCTTTCGCCCGTTCCGGTCAAGCGTCTCGACCTGGAGCCCGCCCGGCGGCAGGTCAAGGAAATGGGTCCACTGGGAGGGACCGAGCGGGAAATCCTGCTTCTTTTGGCCGCGGCCGCCACCCTCTGGATCGGCGGACCCACCTTCGAGGCGGCCCTGGGCCTTCCCCCGACCCTCCTGTCGTCGGCCATGGTCGCGGTCATAGCCGTCTCCTACCTGGCGGTCCGCGAGATCATCAACTGGGAGGATCTCAAGGGGGTGAGCTGGGGGATTTTTCTCATCATCGGCGCCGGTCTCTCCCTGGGCGAGACCCTGACCCGCAGCGGGGTCACCGACTGGTTCGCGGCACTGCTCAGCCCGGTGATCTCCGGATCTCATCTGCTGGTCAGCCTGGCCTTGCTTGTGTTCGTCTCGGCGCTGCTGACCAATCTGCTCAACAACACCACCATCACGGCTGTCTTTGTTCCCATCCTCATCGCCCTGGCCCGGGACAATCCCGCTTTCGATCCGGTGCTTCTGGTGCTTCCCGTCACCCTGGCCACCACTTTCGGCTATTCCCTTCCTTCGGCCTCGGGGCGCATGGCGCTCATAGCCGCCACCGGCATCGTCAGTCGCGGCGAGATGATGCGCTATGGCCTGATCATCACCCTCGTCAGCTCTCTGGCGTTGACCTTCTATTTTTACGGCCTGGCCCTTCTGGGCTGGATTTAGCGGGAGGACTCATCGATGCGCATTCTGGTCATCGGCGCAGGCCGCACCGGCGCCAAGGTCATCCAGCAGTTGCAGAAAAACCCCGACGTCGTCATTCTCACCGCCGACCCGCGGCGACAACTCTACGCGGTGGAGGAGGGGATCATCGACAAGGTCGATATCCGGGAGGCCTTGACGCCACTCTCCCTGAAGCATGTGCTGGAACAGACCAGCCCCGACCTGGTATTGCTCGCCATGCCGACGGAGGATATGGGATTGGGAAAGGCTCCGGGCATGGACATCCTGGCCGGAGCGCTCCGGGAGGAGCTCGCAGCCCTGGCGAAGGTTCCGATGATCGAAGTGGCCCGGGCGGTCCGATAGGGACAGGGGTCGGGAGAGGTCGAGAGCCATGTTTCCCCCGACGGCACACCCCCCTCGACACGGAGCCTCGGAAAGCCATAATGCCTAAAAAAGAGGCTTCGAAATTTGCCCTGTAATCGATTTTCTCGAAGGGGTCCATGGGAAGGTCAGCCCCGGATTGGGCCCCGGAATCGATTCAGCGGTTCCTGCAGGCAGGGAAAGGGAGGTCGACGAAAAGAGGAATTCGGGCGGTCTGTCCGGGGAGAGATTCAGCCCGGTTTCGGATCATTCGTCTGAATGTCGGGAGGACCTTGGATGGGATGAGAGGAGGGAGAGATCAGGCGGGTCGAGGCCGGTCAGGATTGGAGAATGGTGGTCGGACGGAGCGGAGGAGAAGGTGAAAAGTAGAAGGCGGGAAGGTGAGGGGCGAGTTTTCAGGCAGCCCGCTAAAGAGGGAGCGACCTCGGGGGCTGATTTGCCCTATTGATAACGTCGCATAAGATATATTATGTAAACCTTACGAAATGGGTAAAATGGCCGGGCGGCCTCCACCTCAATGGAGCCACCCGGCCGCTTTGTTGCTTCGAACC
>JBFHXN010000208.1:0-5191 GCA_041598955.1 Desulfuromonadales bacterium
ACCGCCGCAAGGCTGTGCTCCTCCAGAACCTGGCGCACCGCGGCCCGGGCCTCTTCGAGAAACCCCTGGCTCTCCTCGGGGATGAACCCCTTGGTGAGCAGGTCGGGGCCGTAGAGGATCTCGCCGCTCTTCTGGTTGACGGCGAGCAGCACCACCACCATGCCGTGGTTGGCCAGGTGCCTGCGGTCCCGAAGCTCAAGGGTGCCGACGTCCCCCACCCCCTTGCCGTCGACGAAGACCCGCCCAGTCTCCACCCGGGGCTCCCGGGTGAGGCCGTTGGCCGAGACGATCAGGGGGAAGCCGTCTTCCAGTACCACCGTGCGCTCCGCGGGGACCCCCATGGTCTGGGCCAGCCGGGCGTGGCGCACCAGGTGGCGGTATTCGCCGTGGATGGGGACGAAGGTGCGGGGGCGGGTCAGGGAGAGGACCAGCTTGAGTTCTTCCTGGCTGGCATGGCCCGAAACGTGGATCTCGCTGGTCTTCTCGTAGAAGACCTCGGCCCCCCGGCGGTAGAGGTGGTTGATGAGATCGGCGATGGCTTTCTCGTTGCCGGGGATGAACTTGGCCGAGAGGATGACAGTATCCCCCTGCTCGAGGCGGATCTGCTTGTGGTCGTCCATGGCGATGCGGGAGAGGGCGCTCATCGGCTCACCCTGGCTGCCGGTGGTGAGGATCAGGAGCTCCTCGCCGGGGAACTCCCTCATCTGCTTGAGGTCGATCAGTATCCCGTCGGGGATGGTCAGGTAGCCGAGCTGTCGTGCGATGGCCGTGTTCTGGACCATGCTGCGGCCGTTGAGGATCACCTTGCGTCCGCAGGCCGCCGCGGCGTCGATCACCTGCTGGATGCGGTGAATGTTGGAGGAGAAGGTGGCCAGCAGCACCCGCCCCCGGCAGCGGGGGAGGATCTCGGCGAAGGCATCACCGACCAGGCGCTCGGAGAGGGTGAAGCCCTCCTTCTCCACGTTGGTCGAGTCGGAGAGGAGCAGCAGCACCCCCTCCTCGCCGTAGGCGGCCAGGCGGGCGATGTCGGTGCGCTCGCCGTCGACGGGGGTGGGGTCGAGCTTGAAGTCGCCGGTGTGGACCACCAGGCCGGCGGGGGTGCGGATGCCGAGGCCGGCGCCGTCGACGATGGAGTGAGCGGCGCGGAAGAACTCCACCTCGAAGGGACCCAGGGTAACGCTCTGGCGCGGCGACACCCGGTGCAGGGGGGCCTCGTCGGCCAGATCGTGCTCCTCGAGCTTGCCCCGCAGCAGCCCGAGGGTGAGGGGCGTGCCGTAGACGGGGGGTCGGCCGAGGCGCTTCCAGAGAAAGGGGATGGCCCCGATGTGGTCCTCGTGGCCGTGGGTGAGGACCAGGCCGACGATGTCGCCGATTCGGCCGTCGAGGGGGGTGACGTCGGGGATCACCAAGTCGATCCCGAGCATGTAGGCCTCGGGGAACATCAGACCGCAGTCGATCAGCAGAATCTTCCCCCGGCACTCCAGGGCCATCATGTTGAGGCCGATCTCCCCCAGGCCGCCCAGGGGGATCAGGCGCAGGGCGTCGGGGTGGAGGGGGGTTGGAGCGGCCGTTTCCGTCATCGCGCCTCTCGGTCGGACTGTTCGGAGAGGGCCGAAGCGATCTGCCGGCGCACCGTTTCCATCAGCTCCTCCCGGTCCGATCCCTTGCCGGTGGGGAGGGGGGGGAAGATCCGCATGCGGATAGGGCCGGGGTGGATGCTCAGGCTCTTTTTCCCCATGACCTCGCAGCTGCCGAGGATCGCCACCGGAACGATGGGGACACCGGCCTGCATGGCGAGCAGGAACCCCCCCTTTTTGAAGGGGAGCAGTTCGCCGTCGGGGGAGCGGGTTCCTTCGGGGAAAATGACCACCGAGGTCCCCTCGGAGATGCGCTTCGCGGCCACGGCCATGCTCTCCATGGCCTGCCTGCGGTCGGCGCGGTTGACCGGGATGTAGCCGGTCCTCTTCATGGCGTAGCCGAAAAAGGGGACGCGGAAGAGCTCCTCCTTGGCCAGCCAGCGAAACTGCACCGGCAGCCCGGCGAAGAGGGAGAGGATGTCGAAGTTGCTCTGGTGGTTGGCCATGTAGATGACCGCCTCCCCCCTGGGCAGGTTCTCCTCTCCCTCCACGCGGAGGCGGGCGCCGCCCAGCAGCAGACCGACCCGGGCCCAGATCCGGGCGTAGCTGTGGAGGTAGTCCGGGTTCACAAAGGAGAGGGGGACCCCGGTGAAGATGACGAAGAGGGTCCAGGGGATGAAGAAGGTGAAGGCGAAGAGGGAGCGCAGCATTCGTTTCTCCGCAAGGAGTTGAATTTTCTGGAATGGGCTAGTTTAAAAAGATGGAGGAAGGGAGTCAAACCTTTTTCCTGGAAAGGCTTTACAGCCCCGGTCGTTTCCGATAGACTCACTCACGTTTCTTCAACACCCGAGCGGAGGCCCTGCATGTCCGTGAACAAAGTGATTCTGGTTGGAAACCTGGGGAAGGACCCCGAGCTTCGCTACACTCCCTCCGGCACCCCCGTGGCCACCTTTTCCCTTGCGACCAGCGAGCGTTACAAGGACAAGAGCGGCCAGCAGCAGGAGAAGACCGAGTGGCACAATATCGTCGCCTGGAGGGGGCTGGCAGAGATCTGCGGCAAGTTTCTCCACAAGGGGAAGCAGGTCTACATCGAGGGGAAGATCCAGACCCGCTCCTATGACGACAAGGACGGCAACAAGCGCTACATGACCGAGATCGTGGCCGACAACATGCAGATGCTCGGCCGGGCCGGCGACGAGGGAGGCGCCTCCCAGTCCTATGGAGGCTCCCAGGGGCGCGGCCAGGGTCAGCAGAGCCCGCAGGGCCAGCAGCGCGGGGGCGGAAAGGCACCCTCGGCGCCCGAATACGAGGAACCTCCCTTCAACTCGGACGACGACATCCCGTTCTGAGACAGCCCTGGCCGGGAGGCCGGCTGCCGGACCGGGACGGCGGTCCCCGCTCCTCCTTCGAATTGAAAAGGCTCCCCGGGTCACCTGGGGAGCCTTTTTTATTGAGCTTGGATAGCGTCCCGGACGGAAAGCCTTTTTGTTCCCATTTGATGCGAAGGGGGCATTGGGACTCGGGCAGCGGGAATAATAATGGTAGACTTTTGGGTAACCGGCCGCCCCGACAGCGGTCTCCAAGGAGGTGAGGCATGAGCGAGAAGCGTTATTTCGGACGGGTTTCCTTCGGGACCGATGCCCGGCTCGACATCGACGGGCAGCGGATGACCGGCGCCCTTCTCGACATCTCCCTGAAGGGAGCTCTGCTGGAGTTCGAGACCCCCCCGCAGATCAAGGCCAAAACGGCCTGCCACCTGAGCATCCATCTGCCCAACAGCGATGTGGTACTCGATTTCAACGCCGAGGCGGTCCACTTTCATGATCGTTGCATCGGGGTGAAGTTCACCGAGTCGGACCCCGACTCCTTCTCCCACCTGCGGCGTCTGCTCGAGCTCAATACCGGCGACCCGGAGCAGGTGGAGAAGGAACTCCACCTGCTCTTCCAGCATCCCTGACCGCCGGCCTCAGCGGTCCCCGAATCGCGCCGGGCGCTTTTCCAGGAAGGCGCGCATCCCCTCCTTCTGGTCCCTGGTCGAGAAGGCGAGGCCGAAGAGATCGGCCTCGAAGGCCGCGGCCCGGGAGCTCTCCATCTCCATCCCGTGGTTGACCGCCTCCTTGCAGAGACGCAGTGCCACAAGCCCCTTGCCCGCCATCTTCTTCGCCAGCCGCAGAGTCTCCTCCCGCAGTCCCCCGTCCACCACCACGTGATTGGCCAACCCGATGCGCCAGGCCTCCCGGGCATCGATCATCTCGCCGGTGAAGAGCATCTCCTTGGCCCGCCCCTTGCCTATGAGCCGGGGAAGACGTTGGGAGCCGGCAAAGCCGGGAAGGATCCCGAGGTTGATTTCGGGTTGCCCGAAGCGGGCGCTCTCGGCGGCGAGGCGCAGGTCGCAGCAGAGGGCGAGCTCACACCCCCCGCCCAGGGCGTAGCCGTTGACGGCGGCGATGACCGGTTTGGGAAAGGCCTCGATGGCGGCGAAGACCCTCTGCCCGAGCAGAGCGAAATCCCTGGCTTCGACGGGACTCAGCTTTTCCATCTCGGCGATGTCGGCTCCGGCCACGAAGGCTTTCTCTCCGGCGCCGGTGAGGACGATGACCCGGGCTCCGGGGTCTTTCTCCAGGGCGGCGAAGGCCTGCTCGAGCTCCAGGAGCAGGGCGCGGTTGAGGGCGTTGAGGACCTTGGGTCTCTGGATGGTGACCGTCGCGACCCCTTCGGCCATCTCGACCAGCAGGTTTTCATAAGGCATAGAGGTTCCTCCTTCAGCTCTTGAGCAGATTGACCAGGGTGCGCCCCCGCAGTTTCCCCTGAAGGATCGCCTCGATTTTCGGCTCGAGCTCCTGCAGGGTGCATTCGGTCACGGTCTTTTCCAGGGCGGCGGGTTTCCAGGGGCCGGCCAGCAGCTCCCAGACCTTGAGCCGCGGCCCGGAGGGGCACTGCACCGAGTCGATGCCGTGCAGGCTTACCCCGCGAAGGATGAAGGGAAAGACGTTGACGGGGAGATCGGGGGAGCCGACCAGGCCGCAGCAGGTGACCGCACCGCCGTAACGGGTCGACTTGAGGGCCGCCGCGAGCATCTCCCCCCCGACCACGTCGACCGCCCCGGCCCAGCGCTCTTTCATCATGGGGCGTTCGGCCCCGGAGAGGACCTCCTCCCGCCCGATGACGGCCGTGGCGCCGATCTCGCGAAGAAAGGGCTCTTCGGTGGCCTTGCCCGTTGCCGCAACGGGCCGGTAGCCGGCCCGGGCGAGGACGGCGACGGCGATGCTCCCGACGCCCCCGGTGGCACCGGTCACGAGAATCTCGCCGTCTCCGGGCGTGATGCCGGCCTGTTGCAGGCGGTAAACGCTCAGCCCGGCGGTGAAGCCGGCGGTCCCAAGGGCCATGCTCTCGCGCAGGCTGAGCCCCTTGGGTAGGGGGACCGCCCAGGAGGCGGGGACGCGGATGATCTGCCCGAACCCCCCGGCGGTGTTCATGCCCAGGTCGTATCCTGTGACCAGGACCTTCTCCCCCGGGGAGAAGGCGCCCCCCTCGCAGGAGATCACCTCTCCGGCGGCGTCGATGCCGGGGGTGTGGGGATAGCTCCTGGTCACCCCGGGGCGTCCCGCGGCGGA
>JBFHXN010000209.1:0-5166 GCA_041598955.1 Desulfuromonadales bacterium
GACGGTTTCCGCCAGGGAAATCTCCCCTCGCAGGTGAGCCAGGGACTCCCGGTATCCGAGGGTTCCCATGGCCTTGAGTTCGGGGGAATACCCCGCCTCCAGAAGCAACCGGGTCTCCTCCAGGAGCCCCTCGGCGAACATGGCCTCCACCCGGAGGTCGATCCGGCGATAGAGTTCCTCACGGTTTGGGGCCAGGCCGATTTTGAGGGTGGAAAAGGGGCGATCGGCAAAGGCGTGAGCCTGCTGAAGGGCCGAAAGGGTTTGGCCCGTCAGCAGGTAGACCTCCAGGGCCCGCACGATTCGCACCAGATCCCGGGGGAAAAGACGGAGAGCCGATACGGGATCTTTCTTTTGCAGAAGGCGGTGGAGTGTCCCCTCCCCTTCCCTCTCCTCCCGGTCCAGAAGGTTGCTGCGAAGCTCCGGGTCGGCCGGGGGCGCCTCCACCAGCCCCTGGGTGAGGGCGCGCAGGTAGAGGCCCGTGCCTCCGACGGCCACCGGCAGCCGGTTCCGGCCCAGGATCCCTTCGGCCGCGCCCCGACCGAGCCCTTCGAAATCTGCCACGGAAAAGGGCTCGTCGGGATCGACGACATCCACCAGGTGGTGCGGAAGAGCTGCGCGCTCGGCCTCCGTCGGCTTGGCGGTGCCGATGTCCATCCTGCGGTAGACCTGCCTGGAGTCGGCGGAGATGACCTCCAGGGCGAAGCGGCCCGAGAGCTCCAGGGCGAGGGCCGTCTTGCCCGAGGCGGTGGGCCCGCAGAGGACGAGCAGAGGGGGACGCTGGGCGGGGGGCGGGGAGAGGGTCATCAGGCGCGCTTGAAAAGCCGCTCCACCTCGGCCAGGGTGAGCCGGATCATGACCGGCCGGCCGTGGGGGCAGTGGGCGTTGAAATCGACCTCGTCCAGGTCGCCGAAGAGGGCCCGGATCTGGGCCGGAGAGAGCTCCTGGTTGGCCTTCACCGCCCCATGGCAGGCCATGAGCATCAGGACCGACTCCAGGGCATCCTCGGCCAGTCCGCTGCTCCCCTGCTGGTCGAGCTCCCCGGCCACGTCGCGGACAAGGCCGAGGGCATCGACGCCTGAGAGCACCCGGGGAAGGGCCGTCAGGGCGAAGGCGCCCGGGCCGAAGGGCTCGACCTTGAAACCGAGCCCCTCCAGCTCGTCGAGGTTTTCACTGAACAGGGCGGCCTGTCGATGGTCGAGTTCGAGGATTTCGGGGAAAAGCAGGGACTGACTCTCGATTCTCCCCTCCCGCTGCTGGCGCCGGAGCCCCTCG
This sequence comes from Desulfuromonadales bacterium, assembly GCA_041598955.1. Taxonomy (GTDB): domain Bacteria; phylum Desulfobacterota; class Desulfuromonadia; order Desulfuromonadales; family JBFHXN01; genus JBFHXN01. Next base: position 1,273 of record JBFHXN010000209.1, read on the forward strand.
AAGCGCACCCGCTCGTGGGCGGCGTGCTGATCGACCAGCACCAGGTCATCCCCGTCCTGGCAAAGGAGGTAACTCCCCCGGAACTGTCCGATGACCCGCAGTGAGGAGAAGAAGCCCTTCTTCTCTTCGAAGGTGCCCAGAGGGAGAGGAGCCGGAAGGGCGGCGAGGGAGTCGCCCCGGGGACGAGGTGGAGCCACCCCTCCGCCGTAGCGGGCGAGGGCCTCCCGGACCTTCTCCCGGTACCCCTCCGACCCCTCCCCGGGTGGTTCGGGCGTCCTTTGACCCCCTTCCGCTTCGGGGGAGACGGGGGAAGCCCCCCGATGGTGGTCGGCGCCACGAAGGGTTTCGCGCACGGAAGAGGCGATGAAATCGTGGACGAGGCGCTGGTCCCGGAAGCGGACCTCGTGTTTGGTGGGATGAACGTTGACGTCCACGAGGGCGGGGTCGATCCCCAGAAAGAGCACCGCCACCGGATAGCGCCCCTTCATGAGCAGGTTGCGGAACCCCTCCATCACGGCGTGCTGGACCACCCGGTCCCGGATGTAACGGCCGTTGACGAAGGTGAAGATCCCCGTCGCGGTGGAGCGGCTCGTCGCCGGACGGCAGATCAGCCCCTCCAGACGAAGCCCCCCCTCCCCTTCGACAGCCACTTCCTGCAGGTCGGGGAGGAGCTGGCGCCCGAGCAGGGCCGTCACCCGCTCCCGCAGACCGGCCTCGGGGTGAACCTCCAGGAGGGGGCGGCCATTGTGCAACAGCCGGAAGCGGACCTCGGGATGAGCCAGGGCCTGTTTGGTCACAACCTCGGCCAGGTGCCCGAGTTCCGTCTCGTCCCGGCGCAGGAACTTGCGCCGGGCCGGGGTATTGAAAAAGAGATTGCGCACCTCCACGGAGGTCCCGGTGGGGATGCCCACCTCCCCTGTCCGCCGCACCGTCCCCCCCTCGGCGTAGATCTCCCAGCCGGCCAGGGATTCGGCGGAGCGGGTCTGCAGCAGCAGACGGCTGACCGAGGCGATGGAGGGAAGGGCCTCCCCCCGGAAACCGAGGGTGTTCAGGCGGAAGAGATCCTCTTCGGAGCGGATCTTGCTGGTGGCGTGGCGCTCCAAAGCAAGGAAGGCGTCATCCCGATGCATGCCGTGGCCGTCGTCCGTCACCCGGATGAGCCGCTTCCCCCCCCCCTCGACCTCGACGAGGATCTCTCCGGCACCCGCATCGAGGGCGTTTTCCACAAGCTCCTTGACCACGGAGGCGGGCCGCTCCACAACTTCGCCGGCGGCGATCTTGTTGCAGAGCTGCTCCGGAAGAATCTGGATGCGCTGGCTCATGAGGTCCATCCGGGAGGAGAAAATCGAAAACGGCCGGTAGGAGTACCGGCCGCCTGGAATCAAAGGGCCTGAAACAATGGCCGGAGGGAGATCAGAAAAGGGCGTGAGATCCGTTTTTTCGGGGCCGTCAAGAAAGGGCCCCTAGGCCTTCTGCTCCAGCCGGGAGAGCATCGCGTCAATGTCGTCGAACTCCTCGGCCACAGGCTTCACTTCGGCCGGCGGCGGGGCGACGGGCTGGGGCTTGCTGATCAGGCCGAGGTCGCCGGCCACTTCCTTGACGATCCCGACCTCCACCCGGTCGAGCTTGCGCAGGCTGGCCTCGAAGAGGCAATTGTCGCTGATGGTGTTGATCAGGCGGGGCACCCCGCCCGCGTAGCCGTGGATGGCGGCGACGGCGCTGGTCGTGAAGACGTTTTTCTTGGCTCCGGCCACCTGCAGGCGGTGGCCGATATACTCTTCGGCGGCCTCCAGGGTGAGGCTGCGCAGGTGGCACTTGACCGCCACCCGCTGGGCGAGAGGCTCATCGAGACGCAGATTGTCTTCGAGGTCGGAGAGGCCGAAGAAGAGGATATTGAGGAGCTTTTTGCCCGGAAGCTCCAGGTTGAGCAGCCCCCGGAACTCCTCCATCAACTCGCGGGTCTGGAGCATCTGGGCCTCGTCGATGAGGATGACGGCCCGCCGTCCCGACTGGTCGATTTCCAGAAGCCGGTTGTAGAGCTGCTTGAGCAGCTGAAGCCGGTCGGTGGCGGGGTCCACCACGCCGAGCTGAAGGGCTATGCGGGTCAGGATCCACTCGGGGGTGACCCCGGAATGAACCATGACCAGCAGCGCCGATTCGTACTTCGCTTCCGGGAGACTGTCGAGCATCCGCCGCGCGAGGGTCGTCTTGCCCATGCCGACTCCGCCGACCAGGACGGCCAGACCCTTGTTGGAATCCACGGCGTAGGTGAGCCGCACCAGGGCCTGGCTGTGCTGCTCGCTGTCGAAATAGAATCGGGAATCCGGGGCATTGGAAAAGGGTTCCCGGTCCAGCCCGAAATGCTGGATATAGCTCATTCTCCCTCCCTGGAGCGATACGCTCCCGGCTTAAACGTAAGAAATCCGGCTCTTTCCGCCTCCGGCCTGTTCGCGATCGACGGCCTGCTGGCGCAGACCCTCCAGCTTCTCGGCCACGTCCCGAAAACCGGCGTCAGCTCCGGAGACCTGCTCGAAACTCTTCAGCGCCTCCTCGGACCGCCCCCAGGCCTGGTAGACCATGCCCAGCTCGTAGAAGATGCTGAGTTGCTCGGGGGGGCTCAACTGGGGGAGGGCCAGCCCCTCCCGAAAGGCCTTTTCGGCCTGGGGAAACTCACCCCTCTCGGCGTAGCAGATCCCCTTGAGGGTCAGACAGTCGGAGGCCCTCTTCGGATCACCACGCTGGACTCTGTCGAATTCGGCGATGGCGTCGTCGAGAAGCCCCATCTCCTTGTAGGCGATGCCGAGGTTGTAATGGGTCTCCGTGTCCTCCTGGCTAACCTGGCGCTCCACCCCCTTCTTGAACTCGGAGAGAAGCCCGTCGAGGCGGGAGAGATCCCTCTCGTCGAGGCTCTCCATCTCGCTTCCGGCATCGAAGGCGCTCTCGTTCATCACCTCGGCGGCCAGATCGAAGAAATCCCCTTCCTCCTCGGCCTCCGGCTGCTCTGCGGCCCGCTGCCGGCGCTGCCCGATCTCTTCGAGCTTGGCATGCACCTCGGGAGCACCGGGGACCTCTTCCAGCAGGGAAAGACAGAAGGCCTCGGCCTCGTCAAGGAGCCCCTGCTGCAGGTAGAAGTCGGCCTCTTCGAGTTCGGCGGCGAGATTGCGCGCTGGTGCCGGTTTGGCCGGGGAGGGCGCTTCGTTCAGGTCGAGATCGAGGTCCAGGCCCGGTCCCCCGGAAGACAGGCCTGCCTCGGCGGATACCACTGCCTCACCGAGGTCGAGGCCGACGGGGGCCGCCTCGTCAAGGAGGAGCTCCCTGTCGGAGTCTTCCGGGACGGACAGGTCGAGATCCAGGGGAGCAACCTGGGGCTCCGGGGTGGAGAGCTTCCCCTGCGAAGAAATCTCTTCGACAGCCAGACCGTCGGTAAGATCGAGCTCCTCCCCATACCCTCCGAGAAAGGAACCGTCCAGTTCCGGCTCCGCCGCAGTGATTTCGAGGCCTGGAGACTCGTCGGACTCCTCCGGAGCCAGATCGATTTCCTGGGACCCAAATTCGGGAACCTCCCCCTCCAGATCGACCGGGAACCCCTCCTCCCCCAGGGACAACTCGGGGAGACCCTCCTCCCCGGGGTCGGGCAGTCTTTCCCCGGACGCCCTCTCGTCGTCGACAAAGAGACCGAGTTCGCCCCCCTCTGAATCCTCCTCGTCGAGGTCGAAGTCGATCTCCATCTCCAGGTCGAGGCCATCCTCCTCCAGAGGCATGCCGAGTTCGACCTCCTCCAGAAGCTCGGGCCCGGATTCAGCGGATTCCTCGACCCCAAGATCGTCTTCCGCGAGAGAGCCGGCCGCATCGAACCCATCGAAGGTCTCTGGAGCGGCGAAATCCGCCTGGGCC
>JBFHXN010000210.1:0-5127 GCA_041598955.1 Desulfuromonadales bacterium
CCCGCCCTGGAGCGGCGCCGCCGGCCCGATCCCCTTTCCTGACCATCAGGCAAGGGCCTGGGCCACCAAGGCACCAAGACACCAAGAAAGCCCCGTTCCCGCGCAAAGTCCGATGGGATGCCGCGCCGACCCGATATTCAAGGCCATCCCCCCGGTGTCCCCTTTGTGCCTTGGCGTCTTGGTGGCCGGAGGTTGTTTCGGGGTGGATTTCATGGCGCTTTGCCTTTGCCACAGGGTCGTCTAGAATAGTCACTTTCGTCCCTTCATCCGCCGCCCCTTTTCCGGGGGGGCCACCCGCACCGAGGAGGTTTCGATGAAGCGCTTTTTGATCCAGGCCCTCGCCTTGTGCCTCGCCCCCCTGCCCGCTTTTTCCGCCGAGCCCCTCAGGATCGGGCTGATGGCCCCCATGACCGGCTCCTGGGCCAGCGAGGGGCAGGAAATGAAACAGATCCTGGAGCTGCTCGCCGCCGACCTCAATCGCGACGGGGGGCTCCTCGGCCGGCCCGTGGAGGTGGTGGTGGAGGATGACGGCGGCGACCCGCGCACCGCCTCCCTCGCCGCCCAGCGCCTCGCCACCCGGAAGGTGGCGGCGGTGATCGGCACCTACGGCTCCTCCATCACCGAGGCGAGCCAGGGGATCTACGACGACTTTCGCATCGTGCAGATCGCCAACGGCTCCACCGCCGTGCGCCTGACGGAAAAGGGTCTTCCCTACTTCTTCCGCACCAGCCCCCGCGACGACGAGCAGGGACGGGTGGCGGCCCAGACCCTGGAGAAGATGGGCTACAAGAAAGTGGCCCTGCTCCACGACAACACCAGTTACGCCAAGGGGCTCGCCGAAGAGACCCGCGCCCTGCTCAAGCAGAAGGGGATCGCCATCGTCTTCTTCGACGCCCTCGCCCCCGGGGAGCGCGACTACACCACCATCCTCACCAAGCTCAAGGGGGCCAAACCCGACGCCGTCTTCTTCAGCGGCTACTATCCCGAGGCCGGCCTGCTGCTGCGGCAGAAAAAGGAGATGAACTGGCCCGTCCCCTTCCTGGGGGGGGATGCCACCAACAACCCCGACCTGGTGAAGATCGCCGGGGAGAAGGCCGCCGAAGGGTTCTCCTTCCTCAGCCCCCCGGTTCCCCAGGACCTCCCCTTTCCCAAGGCCAAGGCCTTCATCGACGCCTACACCAAGAAATACGGCAGCCCCCCCGGCTCCATCTGGGCCGTGCTGGCCGGTGACGGCTTCCTCGCCGCCACAGGCGGAATCGCCGCCGCCAAGAGCGAAGCCCCCGACCTCCTCGTGGCAGCGCTGCACGGAGAAGGGTTCAAGGTGGAGGGGCTGACAGGCCCCATCGCCTTCAACGCCAAGGGGGACCGCCTCGGCGAGGTCTACCGCGTCTACCGGGTCGACGCCAAGGGCGCCTTCGTCCTGCAGCCCTGATCTGCCTGCGCCCCGGGACCGAGCGGTCCCGGGGCGCTCCTTTTTCCGGAGCCTTCATGGAAGAGTTTTTCCAGCAGCTGACCAACGGGCTCGCCGTGGGGGGGATCTACGCCCTGATCGCCCTGGGCTACACCATGGTCTACGGGGTCCTCAAGCTCATCAACTTCGCCCACGGCGACCTCTTCACCCTGGGGGCCTACCTCGGGCTCACCCTGCTCACCTCCCTGGGGCTGACGGGAGTCCTCGGCTCCGTGCTCGGGGTGCTGGTCCTGGCGGTGATGGTGATGGGGCTGGTCGCCCTGGCCGGGGCGATCCTGGAGAGGGCCGCCTACCGCCCCCTGCGCCAGTCCCCCCGGCTCTCGGCGGTGGTTTCGGCCCTGGGGGCCTCCATCTTCCTGCAGAACAGCCTGATGCTCCTCTACGGGGCGCGCTTCTACTTCTACCCCCAGGACCTGCTCCCCGGCACGGGGGTCGATCTCTTCGGACTCCACATCCCCCTGATGCGCATCGTGGTTCTCTGCGCCTCCCTGACCCTGATGGCGGCCCTCTACCTCTTCATCCAGAAAACCCGCATCGGCACCGCCATCCGCGCCGCCGCCATCGACCAGGGAGCGGCCCGCCTCATGGGGATCGACGTCGACCGGGTGATCCTCATCGTCTTCCTGGTCGGGCCGGCCCTGGGGGGCGCAGGGGGCCTGATGGTGGGGCTCTACTACGGGCACATCAACTTCACCATGGGGTGGCTCTACGGCCTCAAGGCCTTCACCGCCGCCATTCTGGGGGGGATCGGCAACATCCCCGGCGCCATGGTCGGGGGCCTGCTCCTGGGGGTCATCGAGGCCCTCGGCTCCGCCTACATCTCCGTGGCCTGGAAGGACGCCATCTCCTTTTTCGTTCTCATCCTGATCCTCATCCTGCGCCCCTCGGGTCTGCTGGGCGAGCGGGTGGCGGAGAAGATCTGATGTCCCGCAACCTCCTCGGCACCTTCGCTTTTTTCATTCTGGTGGCCGCCTCCCCCCTCTTTCTCAACAGCTACTGGGTGGACGTGCTCAACAGCGTGGGGCTCTACGCCCTGCTCGCTTTGAGCCTCAACGTCATCCTCGGCGACGCCGGCATCTACAACATGGGGCATGCCGCCTTCTACGCCGTCGGGGCCTACACGGCGGCCATCCTCAACACCCGCTACGGGATCCCCATTCTCTGGACCCTGCCGGTGGCCGGCCTGGCGGCGGGGCTCTTCGGCACCCTGGTGGCCCGGCCCGTGATCCACCTGCGGGGGGACTACCTGCTGATCGTCACCGTGGGGGTGGGGGAGATCGTCCGCATCGCCCTGGTCAACGACCTCTTCGGGCTCACGGGGGGGCCCAACGGCATCTTCGGCATCTCGAGGCCCGAACTCTTCGGACACCGCATCCGCCGCCCCGAGGAGTTCCTCTACCTGATCTGGGGCTTCGTCGCCCTGTCCGCCTTTCTCTTTCACCGCCTCAAGCACTCCCGCTTCGGCCGGGCCCTCGACTACCTGCGGGAGGATCCCGTGGCCGCCGAGGGGAGCGGCATCAACACAGACCGCTACCGCCTGCTCGCCTTCGCCGTCGGGGCGACCTGGGCCGGGATGGCCGGCTCCCTCTTCGCCGCCAAGATGACCATCATCTCCCCGGAATCCTTCAGCTTCTGGGAATCGGTGCTGATCTTCATCATCGTCATCCTGGGGGGGGCCGGGAACATCCCCGGGGTCCTCCTGGGGGCCTTTCTGGTGGTGGGTCTCCCCGAACTCTTCAGGGGCTTCGCCAGCGCGAGGCTCTGGGTGTTCGGCCTCGCCATGATGGTGATGATGGTCTTCCGCACCCAGGGGATTCTCCCCCCCCGCCCCCGCCGCTTCGATCTCGGCCGCGAAAAGGAGGAGTCCCCGTGAGCCTGCTGGAGCTGCAGAAGGTGACCAAGCGCTTCGGGGGGCTGACCGCCGTCGACGACGTCTCCTTCTCCGTGGGGGAGGGGGAGGTCGTCGGCCTGATCGGCCCCAACGGCGCCGGCAAGACCACCACCTTCAACCTCATCACGGGAAACTACCGCCCCGACGCCGGGTCGATCCGCTTCGCCGGGCGGCCCATTCAGGGTCTTGCGACCCATCGCATCGTTTCGCTGGGGGTGGCCCGCACCTTCCAGACCATCCGCCTCTTCCAGAACCTCTCGGCCCTGGAGAATGTGCTGGCGGGCTGCCACTGCCGGATGCGGGCGGGGATCTTCTCCGCCCTCTTCCAGCCGCCGGCGGCCCGGCGGGAGGAGCGGGAGGCCCTCGCCGCCGCCCTCGCCGAGCTCGAGTTCGTGGGGCTCTCCTCCCAGGTGGCCCAGCGGGCGAGCAGCCTCTCCTACGGCAACCAGCGCCTGCTGGAGATCGCCCGGGCCCTGGCCACGAAGCCGCGCCTTCTCATCCTCGACGAGCCCGCCGGTGGGATGAACGAGGCCGAGACGGCCGCCCTGCTGGAGCTGATCCGGCGCATCGGCGAGCGGGGGATCACGGTGCTGCTCATCGAGCACGACATGGGGCTGGTAATGCGGGCCTGCGATCGCCTGGTGGTTCTGGAGTATGGCGGCAAGATCGCCGATGGAACCCCCGCCGAGATCAAGAGCGACCCGAGGGTCATCGAGGCCTATCTCGGAACGGAGGAGGAGCCATGACCGGGGCGCGGAACCCCCTTCTCCGAATCGACGCCCTCCATGTCCGGTACGGGCAGGTGGAGGCCCTCCACGGCATCGACCTCACCGTCGGGGAGGGGGAGATCGTCGCCCTGCTCGGGGCCAACGGCGCCGGCAAGTCGACCACCCTGCTCGCCGTCAGCGGGCTGGTGCGCCCCTCGGCGGGCAGCATCCACCTCGGCTCAACCCGCCTCGACACCCTCCCCGCCCACCGGGTGGTGCGCCAGGGGGTGGCCCAGTCCCCCGAGGGGCGCCGGGTCTTCGGCACCCTGTCCGTGGCGGAGAACCTGCGCCTGGGGGCATTCACCAACCCCGATCCGGCCCATATCCGCAGGACCGGGGAGTGGATCTACGAGCTCTTCCCCGTGCTGCGGGATCGCCGGGAGCAGCTGGCCGGCACCCTCTCGGGAGGGGAGCAGCAGATGCTCGCCATCGGCCGGGCCCTCATGGCGGGGCCGCGCCTGCTGCTCCTCGACGAGCCGAGCCTCGGCCTTGCTCCGGTGCTGGTCCAGACCATCTTCCGGACCCTGCGGGAGATCAACCGCACCGGGGTGACCATCCTGCTGGTCGAGCAGAACGCCCGGGCCGCCCTGAAGCTCGCCCACCGGGGCTACGTGCTGGAGGTCGGCCGGGTCGCCCTGGTCGACACCGCCGCCGCCCTCCTCGCCGACCCCAAGGTCCAAAACGCCTACCTGGGCGGAGCCTGATCGAAGCCACCCCCCTTTCCCCCCGCCCCGCCTCTGGTATCCTTTTCCCAGCTGCCTTCACCCAGCCGGGAGGGGATATGGAACCCGCCACCTTGAACGACCGGATCATCGCCTGCGGCAAGGACTTCTTCGAGAGCATCCGGGGGGAGCAGCCCTCCCTCTTCAACAAGGGGCGCTGGATCGGCAACGTCCTCGACTGGTGCATGCGCAACGAGGCCTTCAAGGTCCAGCTCTTCCGCTTCGTCGATGTCTTTCCCACCCTCGCCTCCGGGGAGGCCCTGTCACGGCACCTGC
>JBFHXN010000211.1:0-5113 GCA_041598955.1 Desulfuromonadales bacterium
CAGGATGCCGATCCCCTTGTCGGCGATGAGCTCCTCGCCCCGGACCACCAGCGTCAGGGCCCGGGCGAAGACCTCGGCCACGTAGGACATGACGGTGACCGACAGCTCGGGAGGGGTCTTGCAGGAGGATAGAGCGGCCGCGGCCCCCTCGAAACGACTTTCCAGGGGGGAGGGCTCAACCCCGCCCTGAGCCCCCCTGCTCCCTGCCCCCCCGGGCTTCGGAGGAGGAGGGGATGACGGGCCGGCGGAGCCCCGGTCATCGAGACTGGTGAAAACCCCTGGAATCTTCCGCTCCAGCTGATCGAGATCGGCCAATCCCAGGTCGTCCGCCGAGAGCTCCGCGGCCTCTTCCTCCGACTCTACGGCCAACGCCCCGTCCCGCCGCTTCTCGTCGAAGAGGCGAAGGGCATCCATGAGAATCCCCTGGGTGTCGACGTTGATCTCCTGGCTTAGGCTCTCGGGGTAGAAGCGGTAGTCGTCGGGAGCCATTTCCAGGCTGTCCTTGAGCTCGAAGGTCCCCTTCTTCCAGGTCAGGATGTCGACGATGGTCTTTTCAATGAGGGCCTGGAGGGCACCGTAGGCCTCCTTCGCCTCGACAACCCCCTTCTCGAGGAGGGTGACGATGAGGGGCCTGCGCTCCCGGCCGGCCTGGCTCTGCTCCTCGACGGCGCGGTCGAGAACATCCTGAGTGAGCACCCCCCGCTCCACAAGGAGGTCCCCGATCCGCAGGCTGTTGTTGAGATGGCTGGCCCCGACGAGATACCCCTCCTTGAAAACGAGCTGACTCTCCCCCTTGCGCCCGACGATCCGCAAGATACCGGACTTTCGCGTCCCGTGGATCAGCTGGATGACGTCGACAATGGGGAGGTGCTCGAGGTTTCCGTTGAGGGACATCGGCTGGCGGCCTCTCTGCGAAGATAATTGCACCATGCCCGGAGGCACAGTGCCCTATTTAACTCGAAAATGGATGGAAGCTCAAGCCTTTTGGAGACATCCCGGCAGCGCCTGTCGGGCGCCCGTCCAAACCAGAGGCCCATCCGGCAATTGGACTTGGACCGGGAAGTGCCATTGATGATATGGTAACAACCTGGAATCCACCCTTTTCATCTCTGAGCAAAGCGCCGCCATGACCGAAACCCCGCACCCTTTTCAGGCACTGACCCCCGAGTTCATCATGGACGCGGTGGAGAGCCGGGGCTTTGTCTGCGACTGCCGCACCCTTGCCCTCAACAGCTACGAGAACAGGGTCTACCAGGTGGGAATCGAAGATGGCGATCCCCTCATCGCAAAATTCTACCGCCCCGGCCGCTGGAGCGACGACCAGATCCTCGAAGAGCACCAGTTCTGCCTCGAGCTGGCAGAGCACGAGCTGCCCGTCGTGGCCCCCCTGACCGATCCCCGGGGGGAGAGCCTCTTTCATTTCGGAGACTTCCGCTTCGCCCTCTATCCCCGCAAGGGAGGGCACGCCCCGGAGCTCGACAACCTCGACAACCTGCTCATTCTCGGCCGGCTTCTCGGCCGCATCCATCGCATCGGCTCCCTGCGCCCCTTTCTCCACCGCCCCCGCCTCGACTGCCAATCCTTCGGCCGGGAGAGCGTCGAGCTGATCAGCGAGCGCTTCGTCCCTCCCGAATACAAGGCCAACTACGACGCCCTGACCGCCGATCTGCTGCAGGGGATCGAAGAGATCTTCGCTGCGAAAGAGATCCGTTACCTGCGGGTGCACGGGGACTTTCACGCCGGGAACATCCTCTGGCGCGGCGAGGCTCCCCACCTGGTCGACCTCGACGATGCCCGCATGGCTCCGGCCGTGCAGGACCTCTGGATGATGCTCTCCGGCGACCGCCCCCGGCAGAGCGCCCAGCTGGCCGAGATCCTCGAAGGGTACGGCGAGTTCTTCGATTTTCGCCCCCGGGAGTTGCTCTTCATCGAAGCCCTTCGCAGCCTGCGCATCCTCCACTTCAGCGCCTGGCTGGCCCGGCGCTGGGAAGACCCCACCTTCCCCCGACACTTCTCCTGGTTCAACACCCCCCGCTACTGGGGGGAGCATATCCTGGAGATCCGGGAGCAGATCGCGGCCCTTTCCGAACCGGCGCTGGAAACCCTCTGAGACTTCCGAAAAACCCGAAGGGCGGCCCATTGGCCGCCCTCAGATTGTTGACAAACTCTTTTTTTGAGGCTGCTCAAAAACCCCGAGATGCAAGGCGCCCGCCGATCGAGGAATGAGGCGTAGCGAAAGCTACGTCGCAGGGACGAAATCAAGGGGAACGAAGCAGATGGGGGTTTTTCAGCAGCCATAGGGCGGCCCATTGGCCGCCCTTCCTGTATCGAACCCCCGTCCGCAATGACCCGGTGGCCAACATCCTTCACCAGTGGAAAAGCAACTCTCCCCGGAATAAGGTCTCGTTGTCGAAGTCGAGGATATCCCGGCGGGAGCCGAGATCGAAGAAGCGCTGCTCGACGACGGTACGCAGAACCACCTTGCCGCTCCCCGTCAGGGGCTGATCTCCCAGGGCCTGGAGCCTGGTTTCAAAAAGATTGCCATGCTGGTCGACGATGATCTGGGCCATCCCCGCCAGGCGCTGCCCCGACTCGAAGGAGCGCTCCCCCTTGAGGCGCAGGTAGCCGCCATCCACCTCGAAATCGGCCTCGCTCCGATCGAAACCGTTGTCCCGGGCGGGCTCGTCGTCCACCACGTAGTCGTACCAGGCATACCCCGCCCCGAGGGAGAAGCGGGAGCGCTCGGAGGCGAGGGTCCAGGCGGGGCCCACGTTGACGTTCAGGGATTTGTCGACGTAGCTGGAGTTCTGAACCCCGTGGACGTTGAGGGCCCATCCGAGGTAGGAGCGCCCCCACCCGCCGGGAGGTGAGAGTTCGACGAGGGAGTCTCCCCCGTCGAACTCCAGCTCGTACCAGAAATCGCTCCGGTCCGAATCGATGTTGTCCGACGACTTGTCGTAGGTCGTCCGGAAATAGAGCTCGCCGGTGAGGTCTCCCCGGCCGGCCAGCAGGTAGAAACCGGCGCTCGCCCCCTTGGTGAGAACCTCGGTGGTGTAGGAGCCCACCCCCCCCACGAAGGGGACAAATTCTACAGAGGAAACCGGCGCCTCGGCGGCAGCGGCGGCCGCCCCCGCCAGGGAAAGAAACAGGATGCCAACAAGTGACGCGATACGACCGGCCATGGAAACCCTCCGGAAAACGGGAATAGAAAAGCCTCATACCTTACCACATCTTTCCCTTTTTCCCAGGTCTTTCCCCGGAGCAGTGAAAATGCAGATTTCGCAGGGGCGCTCCGATCGGCTTTTTCCATCCTGAAACACCACAGTCTCTGTTATCTTTGATCTCATCGCCCCATAAGGAGAGACCATGGAGAACCTGCTCAACGATGTCGAAATCCGGGTGCTCGGCTGCCTGGTCGAGAAGGAACTGGCCACCCCGGAGTACTACCCCCTCACCCTCAATGCCCTCGCCAACGCCTGCAATCAGCGCTCGAACCGGGATCCGGTGATGGAACTCGAGGAGGCGCAGGTGGTGCGCGCCCTCGACACGCTGAGGGCCAGGCAACTCGCCCTGCTCTCGGCCGAGGGGGTCCGGGCCGCCAAGTACTGCCACAACCTCGCCGCCCGCCACCACCTTGAGCCCCCGGAGCTGGCTCTTCTCGCCGAACTCCTCCTGCGCGGCCCCCAGACCATGGGGGAGTTGCGGGCCAGGGCGGAGCGGATGCACCCCTTCGCCGACCTCGTCGCCGTCGAGGAGGCGCTCGCCGAGCTGACCGATCGAGAACCGCCCCTGGCGATGCAGCTCCCCCGCCAGCCGGGGCGCAAGGAATGCCGCTACGCCCAGATCCTCTCCGGGATGCCGGAGGTGGAGACGGCGCCCGGCGTCCCGCCGGAAGGGGCGCGCCTGAAGGTGCAGGCCGAGGATGAGCGGATCGGGAACCTGGAGGCGGAGGTCGCTGCCCTGCGAGAGGAGATGGAGCGCCTGCGTGAGGCGCTGGTGCGGTTCAAGGCACAGTTCGAGTAAGCGCCGGAAGGTCGGCATCAGGGAGCCCAACCCCTGGAAGTACCGTCCTTGCCCAGGCAGGGCCTTCGCGCTGAACGCCCAAAGACAAAGGGCCCCCGGCTTTCCGCCGGGGGCCCTTTCAACCTCGAATCTGATCGAGACGGCTAGAGAATCTCCACCAGCTCGAACTCGTAGGTCAGATTTTCCCCGGCCAGGGGGTGGTTGGCGTCGATGGTGACGTTGTCGTCGTTGACCTCGACCACGGCCACCTCGACGATCTCCCCTTCTTCGTCCGTCAACTCGAGCTCCTGCCCGACCTCGGGGCTGAGATCGGCGGGGAGCTGATCACGGGGAACCACGAAGACCATATCGTCGTCATATTCGCCGAAGGCCTCTTCGGCGGGAATGGTGACCTTCTTCTTCTCCCCGGGGGCCATGCCGACCAGGGCCTTTTCGACTTCGGCGAAAAACTCGTCTTCTCCGATGGTCAATTCGAGGGGACCCGACTCGCACCCGCAATCGTCGCCGGCGCCGCTGTCGCATCCGCCCTCGTCGCATTCGCAGTCATCGAACTCCAGGGTGGTCGCGAAAATGGTGCCGTCTTCGAGGGTGCCCGTGAAGTCGATTCGGACCCGGTCACCCTTTTTTGCCTTCTGTGCCATGATTTTGTTTTCCTTCCTCTGCTCGTTTGATGGTCCGTGGTACTTGTTGCGCCCCAAGGTACCCGCAACGCCCCCGGCCGTCCAGTAAAAAAGTCTCGCCGAACCGCTCAGGTCCGCTCCAGCAGGCAGGCGAATTCCTGAAGGCGCGTCACTCCCTTGGCCTGGAGCTTGCGGTGCTGGGCCAGGGCATCCTCCCCAGCCAGAAACTCCACCCTGAAGGCCCCGCCGAAGAGCTCAATGATCTCGGAGGGGGGCACGGCGAAGGGAGGGCCCTCCGTCTCGGCCTGATCGTAGTCGTAGCTCACCAGCAGGACCCGCCCGCCAGGGGGGACAAGGGCGGCGAGGTGGGCGGCGTAGCGCCGGCGCAGGGCCGGGGGGAGGGCCACCAGGGAGGCCCGGTCGTAGACGGCCCGGACCCCGGCGAGATCCCCAGCACCCAGCTCGAAGAG
>JBFHXN010000212.1:0-5104 GCA_041598955.1 Desulfuromonadales bacterium
CCCCACCTCCGCCGGCGTGCTTTTCTCCATGCTCGCGGCGGCAGGGCTTGCGAGCACCTGGGTTTTCCGCAAGGCCCGGGTTCTCGCCATTTTCGACGACCTCGACACGGTGCTGCTGATGATCCCCCTGAAAATGGCCATGGTCGGCCTGCGCTGGGAGCTCGGCCTCATCGTTGGCATCATCGTCACGCAGCTCTGGTGCGCCTGGCACTTTCTGCGCCGGCTGCGGATTCCCTCCACCTGGCCCTGGGTACTCGCCTACGGGGCGGGACTGGCGCTGGTGAGCGAGATCATCTACCACTCGAGCCAGGAGATTTCCAAAGTCCCGATCCACATCGAAGTCCTGCTGCCCGCCTTCGTCCTGGGGTGCATGATGGCTCCCACCGAGGGGCACAAAGAGGGGGCGCCGGAAGTCCATGGGAATCACGACCCCGGGGAGGAGCGCGCCTCGACGGTGATCTCGGCCTGCTTCATGGTCCTGGTCGGCCTCTCCCTCCCCCCCCTGGAACTCGGGGAGACCATGGGGGGCGCCTGGGTCTTCCTCGGCCTCCATGTGCTTCTGGTGACCCTGCTCTCCAACCTCGGCAAGATGTTCCCGGCTTTCTGCTACCGCAAGGAGGCCCACCTTCGCGAACGGCTGGCCGTCTCCGTCGGCATGTTCCCCCGGGGCGAGGTCGGCGCCGGCGTCCTGATCCTCTCCCTCTCCTACGGCATCAGCGGAAGCATCGTCACCGTCGGCTCTCTCTCCCTGGCCCTCAACCTGCTTCTGACCGGCTTCTTCATCGCCGTGGTCCGGTGGCTGATCGCCCCACTTCACGCGACGGGGGCAAAGGGATGAGGGGGAGCTGTCGTTGCCCTGACCGCGGGAGGGGGTTATCCTTGAAGCAAAAGTCCCTTCCATTCCCGGAGTCCAGACCATGCAGATGAGATTCGCCAGCCTCCGAAGACCCTTCGAGGATTTCTTCAAGCACCAGGCCTCAGGAGGAATGGTGCTGGTCGGAGCGACCCTCCTCGCCTTGGTCCTGGCCAACTCCCCCCTGAGCCATCACTACTTCGAGTTCTGGGAGAACGAGGTCGCCTTCGGCTTCCGGGATTTCGGCCTGACCCAGAGCCTTCACCACTGGATCAACGACGGACTGATGGCGGTCTTCTTCTTCGTCGTCGGCCTGGAGCTCAAAAGGGAGTTCCTCGCCGGAGAGCTCTCGAGCCTGCGCAAGGCCACCCTCCCCATCGCCGCCGCCCTGGGGGGGATGCTGTTGCCGGCCCTCATCTACCACCTCATCGACCCCTCGGGTCCGGAAGCGGCCGGATGGGGCATTCCCATGGCGACGGACATCGCCTTCGCCCTCGGCATCATCGCCCTGCTGGGAGACCGCATCCCCCGCTCCCTCGCCATCTTCCTCACCGCCCTGGCCATCGTCGACGACCTGGGGGCGGTGCTGGTGATCGCCCTCTTCTACACCGGAGATCTCTCGGAGGGCTCCCTGCTCCTCGCCGGGGGTTTCTTCGCGCTGCTCATCCTGGGCAACCGCCTCGGAATCCAACACCCCAACTACTACGCCCTGATCGGCTTCGCCCTCTGGGTGGCGCTGCTCAAGTCGGGGATTCACGCCTCCGTCGCCGGAGTGCTGATCGGGGCCACCATTCCCGTGCGCCCCCGGCACGGCCACGACGAGTTTCTCGAGGAAATCGACCGGCTCCTGACCCGCTACCGACAGTTGGAGACCCGGGAGGGGCCCTTCCATCACGAGGAGCGCCTCGGGACCCTGCTCGCCCTGGAGCACGTCTGCCACGACGCCATGAGCCCCCTGCAGCGGATGGAGCACGAGATGAACGGCTGGGTCATCTTCGGCGTCATACCTATTTTCGCCCTGGCCAACGCCGGAATCACACTCCAGTGGGGAGAGCTGGTCGCTTCCATCTCCCACCCCGTGACCCAGGGGGTGGCCCTCGGGCTGCTCCTCGGCAAGCCCCTGGGGATTTTCCTCTTCACCTGGCTGGCCGTCCGGGTCGGCCTGGCCGACATGCCCCAGGGCAGCTCCTGGACCGACATCCTCGGCATCGGCATCCTCGGGGGGATCGGTTTCACCATGTCGATGTTCATTACCAACCTCGCCTTCCGCCAGTCGGCCCTGGTGGCCGACGCCAAGGTCGGCATCTTCGCCGCCTCCCTGCTGGCCGGAGTATTCGGCTACGCCCTTCTCTCCCGCAGGGGGAGGGCCCCGGCCTCCTGAGGCGGCGCCCCCCTGTGCCAGAAATGGCACCCTCCCTGACCACCCCTGTCCCACTTCTTCCCCCGATGTATCCTTCTGTCCACCTGCTTTAATCCCACCCTCCGCTCCGGCATTAAAAGTTCACGACTCAAGTACTCAAGATACTTTCGCTTTTCAATTTTTATCGGCCGACGCCCAGAACTGGCAACCCCTTTGCAAACGTGTATACGCATCGTTTTGACACATTGACCAGGCCTCTGCGCCGAAGCCATCGCAGCACGAACACTCTTTACGAAAGGAATAGCCACCATGGGCAAGTCCGTCGCCAACCCCAAGCGCTTCATCATCTCCTGCCGCGTCAACGACCAGGAGCTCCAGACCCTGCAGGATCTCGCCCGGCAGAAGGGGGCCAACCTCTCCGACCTGCTGCGCCAGACCATCAACATGCTGGGCCAGGAGCAGCACCGGGCAGCCTGAAGCCTTCCATCGGCGACCGGTCGGGGAAGGAGGGACTCCCCCTTCCTTCCCCGGCCCCCCGCCGACCCTCCTCCCTCCCCGCCAAACCCCCTTTTTCCTTGACTTATGTCGCGGTTTTGCTAAGTTACGGGGCTTGATCTTCGCCCCCGCGGGGGCCCCGGGAGGAGCACCACATGGACTACAAGGACACCCTCAACCTGCCCGTCACCGACTTCGCCATGCGGGGGAATCTTCCCCAGCGGGAGCCGGAGATTCTCAAGCAGTGGCAGGCCATGGACCTCTACGGCAAAATCGAGGCCCAGGGCAGGGAGCTCCCCCGTTTCGTTCTCCATGACGGCCCCCCCTACGCCAACGGCCATACCCACATCGGCCACGCCCTCAACAAGATCCTCAAGGACCTGGTGATCAAGAGCAAGCGGATGCAGGGGTTCCACTCCCCCTACGTCCCCGGCTGGGACTGCCACGGCCTCCCCATCGAGCTGATGGTCGACAAGCAGCTCGGCGACCGCAAGCGCGACATGAGCAAGGCCGAGGTGCGCCGCGAGTGCCGCGGCTACGCCAAGAAGTGGGTCGAGATCCAGGCCGAGGAGTTCCAGCGCCTGGGGGTGCTCGGCGAATGGGATCAGCCCTACCTCACCATGAACCCCGGCTACGAGGCGGCCACCGCCCGGGAGCTGGCCCGCTTCGCCGAGCGGGGGGGGCTCTACAAGGGGAAGAAGCCCGTCCACTGGTGCTCCTCCTGCGTCACCGCCCTGGCCGAGGCCGAGGTGGAGTACGCCGACCACACCTCGCCGTCGATCTTCGTCAAGTTCCCCTACGCCGACGAGCTCCCCGCCGAGCTCTCCTCCCTCGCGGGGAAAAAGCTCTCCTTCGTCATCTGGACCACCACCCCCTGGACCATCCCCGCCAACCTCGGCGTCTGCCTCAACCCCGAGCTCCCCTACGTGGCGGTGGAGACCGGCGGCGACGTCCTGGTGCTGGCCGAGGGGCTCAGCGAGCAGGTTCTCAAGACCCTCGGCATCGACGACGCCAAGGTGCTGGCGACCTTCGCCGCCCCGATCTTCGACGGCAAGACGTGCCGCCACCCCTTCCACGACCGTCCCTCCCTGATCATGCTGGGGGATCACGTCACCCTCGAGGCCGGCACCGGCTGCGTGCACACCGCCCCCGGCCACGGCCAGGACGACTACCAGGTGGGCCTCAAATACGGGCTGGAGATCTACAACCCCGTCGACGACTACGGCCGCTACCGCAAGGATCTCGAGTTCTTCGGCGGCATGAAGATCACCGAGGCCAACGCCGCGGTCAGCGCCAAGCTCCAGGAGGTCGGGGCCCTGCTCAGGGAGACGAAGGTCTCCCACAGCTACCCCCACTGCTGGCGCTGCAAGAAGCCGATCATCTTCCGGGCCACGGAGCAGTGGTTCATCTCCATGGAGGCCAACGAGCTGCGGGAGCAGTCGTTGCGCCACATCAACGACGTGGAATGGATCCCCCGCTGGGGACGGGAGCGGATCTTCGGCATGATCGCCAACCGCCCCGACTGGTGCGTGAGCCGCCAGCGCAGCTGGGGGGTTCCGATGACCGTCTTCTACTGCGAGAAGTGCGGCGAGGCCCTCGCCGACGGCAAGACCATGCACCACGTGGCCGATCTCTTCGAGACCGAGGGGAGCGACCTCTGGTTCGAAAAGGATGCCGCCGAGCTCCTCCCCCCCGGCACCCGCTGCGGCGCCTGCGGCCACGAGGGCTTCTCCAAGGAGAGCGACATCCTCGACGTCTGGTTCGACTCGGGGGTCTCCCACGCCGCCGTCCTGGAGCGCCGCGACTACCTCGGATCCCCCGCCGATCTCTACCTGGAGGGCTCCGACCAGCACCGGGGATGGTTCCATTCGAGCCTGCTGGCCGCCGTCGGCACCCGGGGGGTCGCCCCCTACCGGGCGGTGCTGACCCACGGCTTCGTGGTCGACGGCAACGGCAAGAAGATGTCCAAGAGCCAGGGGAACGTCGTCGCTCCCGAGGAGGTCATCAAGAAGTTCGGCGCCGAGATCCTGCGGCTCTGGGTGGCCGCCCAGGACTACCGGGACGACATCCGCATCAGCCCCGAGATCCTGCAGCGCCTCTCCGACGCCTACCGGCGCATCCGCAACACCGCCCGCTACATCCTGGGGAACCTCGAGGGCTTCGACCCCGAGGCGGACAGCGTCCCCCCCGGCGACCTGCTGGAGATCGACCGCTGGGCCCTCTCCCGCCTGGAGGGGCTGGTGAACCGGGTGGAGCGCTCCTACGAGGAGTATGAATTCCACGTCCTCTACCACGCGGTGCACAACTTCTGCAGCGTCGACATGAGCGCCTTCTACCTCGACGTGCTCAAGGACCGCCTCTACACGGCCCCGAAAAAGAGCCTCGCCCGGCGCAGC
>JBFHXN010000213.1:0-5078 GCA_041598955.1 Desulfuromonadales bacterium
GAAGTGGAAGAGGATCTTGCCCGTGAGAAGCTGCATCCCCTGGGCGGCAGCGCCAGCCTCTGCGGGGACGAAGGTGAGGCTCTTGTCGGCGGGGCGGTAGGGGGCCTTCTGACAGGGGCGGCAGCGCCCCTCGCCGGCAAAGCAGACCTCCGTGTAGAGGGGAACGAGAGACTTCATCTCGGCGAGGATCTTCTCCGTGTCGAGAGTCACCCCCCGGGGGCTCAGGCGATCGTAGAGATCGGCCAGGATCTGCCAGTCCTCACGGGCCTCGCCGACGGGAGAAATGGCCTGCCCCAGGCAGCTGACCCGGTGATCGAGAGAGGTGACGCTGCCGGTCTTTTCCGCCGGGGAAACCCCGGGCAGGACCACATGGGCGAGGCGGGTCACCTCCGAGGGAAGGATGTCCTGGACGACCAGGAACTCCACCTTCTCAAGGGCCCGGCGCCAGCGGCCGCTGTCGGGGAAGGTCACGAGGGGATTGGTGGCGGCGAGGTAGAGGAATTTGACCTCCCCCTTCTCGATGCCTTCCAAAATGCCGTGGAGATCCCGTCCCCCCTCGGGAAGCTTGACCCCCCACGCCTTCTCGAATTTGGCCCGGGCAACGGCATAGGGCTGGTGGCCGGGAAGGGACTCGGGGAAGACCCCCATGTCGAGCAGCCCCTGCATGTTCCCCTTCTCGTCGACGGGGAAGATCCCACCCAGGTCTCCATGGAGGGCCCCGGAGACCATGGCGAGGGTCGAGAGGGCGGCGACCTTCGCCTCGGCTCCCTCCCCCTTGGCCACGTCACCACCGAAGACCAGCGCCACCGAGGAGGCCTCTCCGAGGTAGCGGGCCCCCTCCTCGAGAAGAGCCCTGTCGATGCCCGTTTCACGGACGGCGGCTTCGAGGTCGACCTTGGCGAGGGCTGCCTTGAGCTCGGCGAGATTGGAGACGCTGCGCCCGAGGAAGGCCTCGTCGGCGAGCCCCAGGTCGAGCAGGAGCCGGGAGAGGGCGTTTGCCAATGCCACCTCGGTTCCGGGGCGGTACTGCAGGAAAGTATTGGCGTAGCGGGCGAGCTTCACCCGGCGCATGTTGGCCACCAGGAGCTTGCCGTCGTTCTTGCGGCAGGCCTTCTCGATCTGCCAGTCGATGGCCGGTGCCTCGGCGGTGACATCGCTGCCGAACACCACAACCGCTGCGGCCCGCCCGATGCGGTCGATGGGGTTGCTCGCACCCTGCAGGCCGAGAGAGGCACCGAGGGCTTTCTGGACCCGCAGGGCCCCGTAACGCGCTTCCGAATCGATGTTGTTGCTGCCGATGGCCGCGCGGAAGAGCTTCTGGAAGAGGTAGTTCTCTTCGTTGGTCAGCCGCGGCGAACCCAGGCCGGCCAGGGACTGGGGGCCGGAACTCTCGCGGACCTTCCGGATCCGGTCGGCGACGGCTCCGAGGGCCTCGTCCCACCCCGCCTCGCGGAAGCGATCCGCCTCGCGCACCAGTGGCCTCCTCAGCCGCTGATCCGAATTGATGTAACCGTAGCCGAAGGAAGCGCCGATGCAGAGGTTGCCGTCGTTGACCGTCACGCCGTCCTCCGAGGTCACCCGGTAGACCCGTCCCTCCTTGACGTTGTAGTCGATCTGGCACTGGCTGCCGCATTGGGTGCAGACCGAAGGCTTCCTGGTCAGCTCCCAGGGGCGGGCCTTGAAAAGGAAGGGCTTGGAGAGCAGGGTGCCGGTGGGGCAGACAGCCACGCAGTTGCCGCAGAACTCGCAGTCGAGGGGCTTGCCGTCCACGGTGTCGATGAAGGCCTTGTCCCCCCGCTCCCGCAATTCTAGAGCGCTGGCGCCGACCACCTCGTGGCAGACCTTGACGCACTTCTCGCAGAGGATGCAGCGGGAGGGAACCTGCTGGATCAGGGGCCAGGTGTTGATCACCGGGTGGCTGAGGTCCTCGGCGACATAGGGCTGGCGGTTGATGTCGAGGTCGTAGCAGACGTCCTGCAGGTCGCACTCCCCGCCGGCGTCGCAGACGGGGCAGTCGAGGGGGTGGTTGACCAGGAGCATCTGCACCACCTGGCGCCGGATTCTGGCGAGGCGCGGCGACTGGGTGGTGATCGCCATCCCCTCCACGGCGGGGGTGTTGCAGGCGGTCATGGGCTGGTCGGCCCCGGCCACCTCCACCACGCAGACCCGGCAGGAGCCCGTGGGGGAGATTTTCTTCAGAAAACAGAGGGTGGGGATCTGGACACCGGCCTTCTCCGCCGCCGCCAGGATGGTGCCCCCCTTCTCTATCTGGACGTCTTTGCCGTCGATCTTCAGATTGACCATCGTCTCTCCACCTTCACAAACATGAAAGAGCCGGCACGCTCCGCAGCTACCCGGCCGAACCGGCGATCCGCCAGCGACACAGGCGGGACTAGTTGACCGCCACCATCCCGACCCGGTAGCAGCGCAGGCAGCGCTGAGCTTCGCGCACCGCCTGGCTCTCCGGCATGGCCAGTTCGATCTCCTCGTAGTGCTTCGACCGCTCGGCCCCGTTGACCTTGGGCTGGTGTTCGCGGTGAAGCCCGCCGATGATCCCCACCTTCTCGTCGGGATCGAAGGCGCCGAACGTGTTGATGATGTCCTCCATGGCGTCCTCTTCGTCGAGGTACGCCTTCCCCTCGGAGAGCCAGCGGTGCATGACCCGGGCGGCGCGGCGCCCATGGCCGACCGCGACCACAACGGTCATCGCCCCGTACTCGCAGTCGCCGCCGGCGAAGACCCCCTCGCTGTCGGTCATCATGGTTCCGCCGTGGGTGACGATGCTGTTCCAGCGGGTCTGCTTGATGCCGAACTCCTCCTCCTCGAGGTAGGAGAGGTCGGGGTCCTGGCCGATGGCCGGGATGACCATGTCGCAGGGGATGACGTACTCGCTCCCCGGCTTGGGGGCGGGCCTGCGGCGTCCCGACTCGTCGGGCTCGCCGAGCTCCATCACCACCACCTCGACGCCGACGACCTTGCCGTTTTCGGCGATGAGCCGCGTCGGGTTGCGCAGAAACTCGAACTTGACGTTCTCCTCCTCGGCGTCGTCGACCTCGTAGGACTCGGCGGGCATCTCCTTGCGCGTGCGGCGGTAAACGAGAATCGACTCCTCGGCCCCCTCGCGAAGGGCGACGCGGACGCAGTCGATGGCGGTGTTTCCGCCGCCGACGACGATCACCCGCTTCGGCGTTTCGATCGGCTCGCCGAGGGCCACGGCCCGCAGGTAGTGGATGCCGCCCGGTGAGAAGCCTTCGTATCCTTCGTCCTCTCCCTCGACCCCCATCGGCTTCGACTTGAAGGCGCCGGTGCCGAGGAAGACCGCATCGTACTCCTCCTTGAGCTGCTTGAGAGAGACGTCGCGGCCGAGCTTGGTGTTGAAGCGGATTTCGCCGCCGAGGCCGGTGATGATCTCGATATCGCGGCGCAGCAGGTGGCGGGGCATGCGGTAGTCGGGGATACCGACGGCCACAGTCCCCCCCGGCTCGCCGAGCATGTCGAGGATCGTCACCTGGTAGCCTTCGAGAAGAAGGTAGTAGGCGCAGGTCACACCGGCGGGGCCGGCTCCGACCACGCAGATTCTCTTGTTCTTGCGGGGCTGGGGGACCATCGGGGGCTGCTTGTGGTGCATCCACTCGTGGTCGGCGGCGACGCGCTTGAGGACCATGATGCTGATCGGCTCATCCACAAGAGCACGGCGGCAGGCCTTCTCGCAGGGGTGCGGACAGACCCGCCCGCAGACGGCCGGAATCGGCATGTTGCGACGGATCGCCGAGAGAGACTCGTCGAAACGGTACTCCTTGATCTCTTCGATATAGGCGGGGATGTCGATGTGGGCAGGGCAGCGGTCGGTGCAGGGAGCGGTCAGCTTCTCCCGGTAGGCGGGTGCCTTGCCGGGCTTGGCTTCGCCCCGGATGTAGGCGAGATACTGGTCGCGGTAGTGTTTTGCGGTGTCGAGGACGGGGATGGCCGAGGTCATGCAGAGGGTGCACTTGCAGCTCTCCAGCAGCTGCCCCATCTCCTCGATGACCTCCAGGTCCCGCTCGGCGCCGCGGCCGGAGACGATGCGCGAGAGGGTGTCCTGCAAAACCTTGGTGCCGCGCTTGCCGGGGGTGCACTTGGCGCAGCAGTAGTTCTCCTGGACCCGCTTCATGTATTCGGCGGCCATGGCCACCACGTCGACGGAGGGATCGATGACCACCAGGCCGTCCCACCCCATGAAGGCGCCGACCTTGCCGTCGCCCAGATACTTTTCGGGAAGCTTGAGCTTGAGGCTGTCCAGTTCCGCCTGCTGACCCTGGCGGTTGTCTACGACCTTCCTACCCCAGCTGGAGAATACCACCTGTGCCAAAACGACCTCCTGTCGGGAACGGGTGCGCCTGCCAATGCCGCGCGAAAGCCGGGGAAAGGACTCGACCCCGGCTTTTTCCCGGAAATTGACACCTGCATTTTGTATACAGTATGCAAACAAATAACATAAAGGACCCGTCGAATCAAGGGAAAAGTTCTCCCTCAGGGGGGTCCGTCATGCCAGGACAACTTACCGGAATAACCCGATTTTTCTCCCTTTCAGCCCCCCCTCTCAGGGGATGGCGGGGAAGGGGGATACCGCCACCCAGGTGCCGGGCAAATTGGGCCTCGATCGTCGGTATTCCCACTCCTGGTCGATCTTGAGCTTGCGCACCGTGGGGGAGGGCAACCGGTAGTATTCCACCAGGAGATGAACCGTGGCCTTCTCCTCTTCGCGCAGATCGACCCGCTCGACCCTCACCTCCACCATGCGGAGATCATCACCCTCCCCGAAGCGGGCAAGAAAATCCTCCCTCTGCGCCTGGTCCAGAAAGGCGGACGCCTCGCGCAAATCCTTCCAGCGCAGCCGCTCTGCAAAATCGAGGGTTGTCCGCTCCAGACTCGCCGACGGAGGGGCGAGCACGGAGCAGGCGCAGACAGCCAGCACGAGGGCCGCGGCCAGAGCCGGGATGAATTTCCGCAGCTTACCGGTCATGTTTCTCTCCTCCCGGGGCCTTTGTGCCCCTTGCAACTCTTCGCGCCTCAGCTAGAATGTTCCCCTGTTGTCACTC
>JBFHXN010000214.1:0-5072 GCA_041598955.1 Desulfuromonadales bacterium
AGTCCCGCAGGGTCGCATTCACCGCGTCCTCCGTGCCGACATTGCGGACGGTGAGGGTGTAGCGGAGGGTCCCCCCCGCCATCAGGGCGCCCCCCGAGAGCACGGTGGAACTCTTCCAGACCTCGAAGGCCGGAGCCGAGGCGATCAGCGTCTCGGTGGGGTCCTCGTCCCCGGAAAGGGCTGGATCGTCCGGGCCGTTGACGTTCGGATCGTCGCTGAGAAGGGGGACGGCACTTGCGGTGAGAAGCTCCGCCTGGTTGAGCACCACCGTCGCGCTGGCGATCACCGGCGCCAGGCGGACTTCGAACTCGACGACGAGCCTGTCGTCGGCGGCCCCGGCGGCGCCGATGGCGAGGTTGCGGATATCGACCAGGCCGGTCCCCCGGATCCCCCCCGTCGCGCTGGTGCCGGCGGTGACGGCCCCCGCCGGCACGCCGACCAGGACCAGGGTGCCGGGAGCGAAGGCCGCGGCGGCGTTCAGGCGATCGAGGTCGTCGACGATGGAAAGAGAGGGGAGTGCCACCGGGCCGCTGTTGGTGAGCTCGATGGTGTAGCGCAGGGTGTCGCCGGGGGTGGCGTTGCTTCCGGGGTTCTGGCCCGTGGTCACGTTGCGCACGCTCTTGCGGAAGGCGAGGACCGGCGCCTGGGCGGTGAGAGTGAGGGCATCCTGGTGGTCGAGGGTTCCCGGGGTGCCGTCGGTGATGACCCGGGTGTAGGCGCGGGCCGATGGCCCCGCGGCCGGGTCGGCGCCGAACCAGCCGGTGACGCCGGCGACGTTCGTCAGACTGGCTCCGTTGACGGTCTGGGGGTCAAGCCCGGCGTCGTAGCGGATGATCAGGCGGTGTCCGGGGGGGAGTGCTCCGGCCGGCGAAAGGAGCGCGATGCTCCACCGGCAGAGGGGGGCTCCGGCGAAGCTCACCGCGAAGTCGGTCCCCTCCACCAGCGGCGCCGAGACGGGGGTCACCCCGTCGGCCTGGAAGATGCGTGCGCTCACATTGACCGGAGCCGCGCCGCACATCCCCCCCGAGGGGCCCTGGGGGAGAAGGTCGGTGACGGTGGGAGTCCAGGCCCCCCCCGAGCTCGGATTGTGGAGATCGAGGGTGAAGGTCGCCGGCGTGCCGAGGCTCAGGGTCGCCGGGCCGCTCTTCTGGAGGGTGAGGAGATCGGGTCCGACGATGGTCATGTTGCCTGTGGTGTCCCCCCCGCCGGGAGCCTCCGTCGAGGGGTCGTTGCCGATGGCGTTGTAGGTGTAGGAGGCGCTGTTGCTGAAGGAGAGGCCGCTGACGTTGGTCGCCGTGTCGGCGAGCACCACGGTGATGTCGAGGACGATCCGCTCGCCGGCGGGGATGTCGATGCCGATGGAGGGGTCCTCGATCACCAGGCTGGTGGCTGTGCCCGTATTGACCGGCGTCCAGGGCCCCGAGCCGGAGACTTTTGTGACGGAGACAAACCGGAGGTCGGCCGCCGAGGCGGACAAGTCGTCGAGGATGCGCACGTCGTGGAGGGCGACCTCCTGAGGGAGGGCCGGAACGGTGATGCGGTAGGTGAAGGGTTCCCCCACCGCGGCGGTGAGCTGCGCCGGGTTCTCCTTGTCCAGCGCGCCGGGGGTCGCCGTGGTGAGGGTGGTGGAGGCGACGGCGGTCGGCCCGTAGACCTCCCGCACCCCGGTGATCCCCCCCAGGGTCGGCACGGCTTCGTCGTCGAAGGAGTAATAGAGGACGACCCGGGCCTGGTTGACGAGGGTCAACCCCGCGCCGAGGGTCGGCTCGGCCTGCACCCGGTAGACGATGCGAAGGGTGTCGCCGGGAGGGATGGCATAGGGCCCGGCCGGACCCGTGTCGAAGTTCCAGAGGGCGACTCCGGTGGCGGCGTCGTAGGCCGGGGGGAGGATCGGCAGCACGGCTCCGGAGAGGAGCTCGATGCCGACCATGGTGACAGTCGCCGCGCCCCCCCTCAGGCCGACGGGGATGATGTCCTCGGCCACCGCGTCATAGGCGGGGGCGCTGCCGCCGTTGGTGATATCGACGGTGTAGGTGACGATTTCACCGGCCGCCAGCACCGCGTCCCCCCCCGCGGGCAGGGCCGACTTGGCGACGGTCAGAATCGGCTGCAGCAGGTTGATCGTCTCGCCGTCGGTGATGGAAGGGGCCGCCCCGGTGGCCCTGTCGTAATCGAGGCGCGCCGTATTGGTGAGGGGCATGCTCCCGAGGTGGGGGTGAACGCCGTTGAGCACCCGGGCGCGGTAGCGGATGACGAACTCGTCATTGGCGGCGTTGCCGTCGGCTCCGTTGACCATATCCCCCAGGGTCCAGGTGACGGTGGTCGGTCCCGTGGCCGGGTCGCCAGCGACGACGATGGCCGAAGCGTCAAGGGGAGGGTGAACAAAGGGGGCCGCTGCGGCGTAGGGAGCCAAGGTATCGCCGTTGACGGAGGCGATGCCCGAAAAGGCGAGCCCCCGCGGCAGGGTGTCGGTCAGGACCAGGTTTGCGTGGGCCCCTTCCTGCAGCCCCAGGCGCAGCTCGTACTCGACGATGTCCCCGATGCGCACCTCGGGGTCTCCCCCGCCGAAGGTGTCGAGGAGCCGGGTCTTGGCCAGGGTGGTACTGTCCGGGACCGTCAGGGAGGAGGTCGCGGGGCCGGTGACGTAATCGTTCCAGGCCGGGCTCCCCGAGCCGTTGCGCTCGAAGGCGCTGGCGCCGTCGAGGCCCGTCCACCGGCCGTAGGCGGTGTTGCTCAGGGTCTGGCTCGCCAGCACGCCGTCGAGGACCCGCACCTCGTAGGAGACGCTGACCACCGTCCCTTCGGCGATGTCGATGTCGGCGTTGCCGTCGGCAAGGCTCCAGAGGAGGGTCTGGGGGGTGGTCGTCCCGTCCCCCGTCGTCACGGGGGCGGCGATGGCGTTCCCCCCCCCGCTGACCGTGGCGTTGCCGCTGTAGGCCAGCCCGAGGCTCAGGCTGTCGTCGATCCGCAGGTCGAAGGCGTCGGCGAAGTCGTCCCCCGCCCCTCCCCCCGCCGCGGTAAAGTCGAGGGTGTAGCGCAGGATATCGCCGGCCCTCGGCGGGAGGCCCGGGTGGGTGACATTGACCACGCTCTTGACGACGGAGAGGGAGGGCTCGACGATCCGGATCGGCGCCGTCGTGTCGCTGCCCCCCCCCTGCGTCGCGCCGCCGGGGGTCTCGGCGTAGGTGTAGGTCGCCGTGTTGGCGAAGAGGAGGCCGGCGTTGGCGCTGTCGATGTTGCGCACCCTGGCCCGCAGTTCGATCACCGCCTGGCGCCCCGCCGGGATCTGACCGATGGAGAGGCTCACCTGGCCCGGCGCCACGCTGTTGTCCGTCAGCGCGAAGCCGTTGCCGCTGACCTCCGTGGCGCCGAGGTATTCCAGGTTGGCGTCGAGGATGTCGGTGAGGGCGACGTCGTACATGGCCCCGTTGACCGCCGTGCCGGGAAGGGTGATGCGGTAGAGGATCTCTTCACCGATGGCCGCTTCGCCCGAGAGGGGGGAGAGGATGGCCTTCGCCGGAGGCTCCGTCGTCGCCACGTTCTGCATGCTGAAGGTGGCCGGCCCCACCGGTCCGTAGAGCTGCCCCGACCGGGCCGGCAGCGACCAGTATTCGCCGAGGGTGACGGCGTTGGCCCAGATCTGGTTGGCGCCGAAGTCGGTGTGGAAGCCGATGTCGTAGTCGATGACGACGCACTGGCCCGGGTTGACCGGGGTGCTCAGGGCAAAGACCATCGCCCCGCCGCGCAGGGCGGGGGGGGTGTAGAGGTAGTCGTTCCCCGCCCCTTCGACGGCCGGCACGCCGTTGATGACGACATCGGGGCGCCCCGCCCCGTTGGCCGGGCCCGAGATGCTCGTCTCGTCGAGCTGGACGGCCAGCTGGTCGGTGATCAGCACGCTGTAGGCCGGGGCCTGCCCCGTGGCATTGCAGGCCTCGATGCGGAAATTCATGACGTCAGTCGCCACGTTCACGAAGACCCCGCTGCTCCGCCCGCCGCGGTCGGTCTTGGTCACCTGGGGGATGACCGGCTGCCGCACCGACGTCGCGGCGCTGCCGGAGAGGGGCAAGGATCCGGCGTAGGCCAGGGAGGCCCCGTTGGTGAGGGTCGTGGAGGGGATGTGCGGGATGCCCGAATCGGGGAGAATGCGGGCGCGGTAGAGGATCTCGAGGGTATCGGTGGTCGGGTCGCCGAAGGGGTCGTTGACGACGTCCCCGAGACTCCAGGTCAGAGTGCCCGTCGCTCCCGCCGCCGGGACGGAGGCAGTGGTGATCGGGGCATAGGCGAAGTTGGAACCGGGCCCGAAGGCGGGGGGGGTGTAGGCGGCCGTGGCGTCGCCGTTGATGCTCAGGGTCTCGACAAAGGCCATGCCGGCGGGGAGCAGGTCCCGCACCTGCACGGCGCGGGTCAGCCCCCCCCGCAGGCCGAGGGCGAGGCGGTAGGTGACCGTGTCCCCCACCCGGGCGATGGCGTCGGTGGCCGTGCTGAGAGGCGCCGTGTCGTAGCTGTCGGCCAGGACCGACTTGCCGAAGGTGGTGTCGTCGACGGTGGGGGTGACGGCGACCGCCGGGCCCGCGCAGTAGTCGTTGGGGGCGGTCCAGCTCGGGCACCCGGCGCCGGTCCGCTCCAGGGCGTTCGCCCCGTCGAGGGAGGTCCAGTCGCCGAAGACGCTGTTGGACAAGTCCCCCCCCGTCTCCCGCACCACCGCCTGGTAGGTCAAAAGGAGCGACTGGCCGGCGGGGATATCGAGGCTCCCGTCGCCGTTGCCGCGCCCCCAGACGAGGGGTCCGCCCGGGGCGTTGGCCGGGGCGGCGACGAAGCCCGCAACCGCCGTGCCGCCGATGGTGGCCGTCGGCGTGAAGAGGGGGGAGAGCTCCAGCCCCGCAGGCAGGGTGTCGACCACGTTGACGTCGAAGGCCGTCGCGGTGCCGCCGTTGGGCAGGGTGAGCTGGTACTCCAGCAGGTCTCCGCCGGCGGCCGGGTCTCCGGGGAGCTTCCCCGGCGTCACGTTGCGCAGGCTCTTCGACACCGTCAGCAGGGGCTCGACCACTGTCACAGCCGCGGTGGCGGCCGTC
>JBFHXN010000215.1:0-5064 GCA_041598955.1 Desulfuromonadales bacterium
GCCGAGAAGAAGACCGAACCCGCGGGGGTCGTCGAAAAGATCGACCGCCTCCTGGCCGGGGCCGAAACGGAGGGAGACCCGAAGGCCGCTGCAAATCCGGAACCCCTTCCGATCTTCCCTGAAAGCCGCGAGGATGAGGGGGCGTTTCCCACCGAAGAGCGCCGCTCCAGCGGCCGCCGGGAGGAGGAAGTCACCTTGGCCGCCGGCGGTGTGGTCAAGGTCCGCGCCGACCAGCTCGAAAAGATGATGAACCTGGTGGGCGAGATCACGGTGACCAAGACCCATCTGGTCGGTCAGATGCCGGTTCTGCAGCAGATGCGCGAGGAAGTCGACTTCGCCGGACGCCGCCTTCTGAAGGAGGTGGGGGCCTTCGCCGAGCGCTACGCCTACTCCCTCCCCGAGCAGATCCGTTATGCCGACCCGATGCTCTCCGAGTTCAAGGAGCTCCAGTTCGACCGCTACGACGAAATCAACCTCTTCACCCGCAAGCTCCAGGAGATCACCAGCGACATCGACGAAGCCCTCGGCACCCTGGGGCGCTTCTTCAACGGCTTCGCCGGGCAGGTCGAAGCGATGGACCGGATGGTGGTGGAGATCAAGGAGCGCATCTCCGAAGCCCGGACCATCCCCGCGGGAAACCTCTTCCAGCGCTTCACCCGCTCGGTCCGGGAGCTCTCCCGGGAGAGCGGAAAGAATATCCAGCTGCTGGTCTCGGGGGGAGAAACCCCCATCGACCGCGTCGTCTATGACGGGCTCTACGATCCGCTGCTTCACATCCTGCGCAACGCCGTGGCCCATGGGCTGGAAGGGGACGAGGAGAGAACCAGGCTCGGGAAACCGATCCCCGGAACAATCACCCTCGGCGCCCGCCGCAGGGGGAGCACCGTTGAGATTGAAATCCGCGACGACGGCCGGGGAGTCCAGCTCGATCGGGTGCGGGAGCGGGCCATCGAAAAGGGCTTTCTCGACCCCGCGGTTGAAGCAGGCGAACAACAACTGATGCAGATGATCTTCAAGCCCGGCTTCAGCACCGCCGAAACCGCAGACGCCACCAGCGGCCGCGGGGTTGGGATGAATGTGGTCATGGACCGCCTCGCCGCCCTCAACGGCACCATCGAGGTGGAAACCCGCCCCGGCGAGGGGACGACCTTCCGCCTCACTCTCCCCCTCTCCCTGGTCATCATCAATGTCGTCCAGTTTCGGGTCGGCAGGCAGGCCTTCGTCATCCCCTCGACCCTGGTGGCTGAAATCACCGACCTGCCCGCCTCGCAGGAACCTCCGGAAACCATCGAGCTGCGGGGTGAGACGCTTCCCGTACTCGATCTCGGATCGCGCCTCGGCCATCCCCCTGCCGAAACCCCGCGACGCTTCGCCATCGTCACCCAGATAGCGGGCCGACGGGTGGCCCTGCTGGTCGACGCCATCGTCAGCCAGGAGGACACGGTCATCCGCCCCTTCGGGACCTTCCTCCGGGACCTCCCCCATTTTGCCGGCACCAGCCTGGCCGGCGACGGTTCCCTGCGCCTCGTCCTCAACCCGGCACGGCTCCTTGAAGAGCCTCCGACGACCTCCGCCGCGATCACCTTTTCCCCGACTGCCTCGGGCCCGACCCGAACGGTGGTTTTGGTGGTCGACGACTCCATCAGCGTCCGAAAGGCCGCCACCCTTTTCCTGAACGCCCACGGCATCGACACTCTGACCGCCTCCAACGGCCTCGAGGGGCTCGAGGTTCTG
The DNA here is from genome assembly GCA_041598955.1 of Desulfuromonadales bacterium. GTDB lineage: Bacteria > Desulfobacterota > Desulfuromonadia > Desulfuromonadales > JBFHXN01 > JBFHXN01. Next base: position 1,735 of record JBFHXN010000215.1, read on the forward strand.
GAACAATCGCGGGTGGACCTGGTCATCACCGACCTCGAGATGCCCGTCATGCACGGTTACGAGCTGCTCGGCGAGCTGAAGCGGCGGGGGCTTCTCCCTGCGCTGCCGGTGGCGGTTCTCTCCTCCAGGGCCGGTGAAGCCCACCGGCAGAAGGCCTTCGACCTGGGAGCCGTCGACTATCTGGTCAAACCCTTCGAGGAGGAGAGTCTGGTCGAAGCGGTGCGCCGCAACCTTGCCCATCCAGAGAAGGCCTGACCCAGCAAAGACAAAACCGCCCGGCGATGGGGCGGTTCTCGAGAAAAAAAAGCCAGACCCGCGGGTCTGGCTTTTGGCATTTCGGTGATACGAAATATATTCCGCCGGCCGTCAGGCCTTGCCCGTCTCCTCGATGGCAAGGATTTCAGCTTCCGTTTCCGCGTCGGCGTCAGCTTCCGGGAAAAGCTCTTCCTCCAGCAGCTCGAGCTCCAGTTCGATCTCCTCCTGGGGGGGGGCCTCCAGAAGAGTCTCGGCAATGTTCACCTCAGGAGCCGGTGCAACCTTCTTCTCGGGAGCTTCCGCTGCCTGGGGGAGACGGAAACGGGAGAGGGACTTCTGGAGGGTCTCCGACATCTCCCCGAGCCCCCGGGAGATGGCCGAGGACTCCTTGACCATGCCGATGGCCTGGCCCGATATCCGGGAAACCTCTTCCATGGAGGAGACGGCCCGGTTGGTGAGCTCCTGCTGCACGCCGGAGAGGTCGAAAATTTCCCGTACGACGGCCTTGGAGTCGCTGATGGCCTGCTCGATTTCACTGAAGGCCTCGCCGGTGTCCTGGGCCAGTCGTGTCTGGGCCTCGACGGTGGCGGTCTCTTCCTCGAGGGCGGCGGTGACCTCGCCGGCTTCGAGCTGGATGGCCTTGATGATGCCGCCGATCTGTTTGGTCGCCTCCGCCGAACGGTCGGCCAGCTTCTTGATCTCGTCGGAGATGACCAGGAAGCCCCGCCCCTGCTCTCCGGCCCGGGAGGCCTCGATGGAGGCGTTCATGGCCAGGATGGTGGTGCGGGTGGCGATGTCGGAGATCAGCTGGGAGATGGTACCGATTTCGAGCAGACGCTCGGAGAGGGATTTCATTTTCTTGTTGATGGTCTGCACCGTGACGCGAATCAGCTGCATCCCCTCTATGTTTCGAAGCACCTGCTTGTTCCCCTTGCCGGTCACCTCGTCGACCCGGGAGGAGGCCTCCTGGGCCAGGGTGGCCTTGCGGGAGATTTCGCTGGTCGCCGCGGAGGTCTCTGTCACCGCGCGGGTTCCCTCCTCGACCTGGGCGGCCTGGCTTTCCGCCCCCTTCTCCATGGCGCGGAAGATCTCGAGCAGATTCACCGCCTCCCGTCCGACCTCCTCGGCGCGCCTGCGGGTATCGACAAGGAGCCCCCCCAGGCTGTCGACCATCAGGTTGTAGGCGTCGGCAATCGACCCGAAGGCATCGGCGGTCACGGGGGCCTTCACGGTGAGATCTCCCTCGGCGGCCTCGCTGACCACGTCGAGAAAGTGGATGATGTTGGCCTGGGTCGCCTCGCGCTCCTCCGGGGTAACGATCGATCCCCGCAGCCGGCTCATGGCCTCGTTGAAGGCCCGGGCGATCTCGCCCAACTCGTCCTGACTATCGACCTTCACATCATCGTAGAAACCGGTTCCGACGGCCCTGATGCCTTCCAGAAGCTGCCCTGCGGTCACTGCGCGGCGGCGGCCCGTCTGCCAGAGAACCAAGGCGCCGATCAGAAGCAAGAGAGAGGCGACCCCGGGAATAAACCAGAGCGTTGGGTCGAGACGAACCTCCTGGCGGCTCTTTTCGATCTCCTTCAGAACCGCTTTCTTCAGGAAGACGGCCTGAAGACCCAATTCGTTCACACCCTTGTCGAAGGCTTGGTACTCAGCCCCCAGGGTCGCCAGCGTAGCCCCTGCGAGCAACCGCCCCAGCAGGGGCTCGAGACTCTCGTTCAACTCGGCCTGAATCTTCTCCATCTCCCCGAGGGGGCGTTGGAATTCCCCTTCGGCCCCCAAGTTACGCAAGGTGCGAAGAGTCTGTCCTGAAGCAGCCACACCGGCCTTGAGCTCCCTAGCGACCTCCCTCCCATCGGAGCCGGCAATACCGGCGGCAGCCAGAAGCAATCCGCTTTCGGCCTGCCGGATGGAAACCAAATCCCGCGAGAGGTTTTCGATGGCAGAGAGGCGGGCGAACTGGGTACCGGCCAAAAACTCCATCCCCTTTCCCAAGTGCTGCCATCCCAGGTATCCAGCAACCCCGATCGCCAGGGTGGCAACCAGGCAGAGAAAGGCTACCCCCTGCGCGGTTTTGCGAACTCTCACCCTTTTAGGCTGCGTTTTGGCCATCGATTCCCTCCCCATGCTGCTGATTCTCCCATCCCCCGTGTGGCGAACCGGAGCGAAACGCCATCTTACCTTCCATGAAAAAAATATTCAAATATTCTGTTTTGTTGAGGACTTCCTCCTCCTGCCACCCGGATATTCTTCGGAGGATCGGGATTATGAACGGTCCATGAAAATATGCAAGAAAAGCACCAACTTCCACGACAACCCCTCTGACCCCTCCATCCTTTTCAAGGGAGCCGTTTCCGGTTATAAATGATCGGAAAAGAAAACCCCGTCTGTCAAAATTTCGACTATTTTCGCCTGTTTGGATATTTTCAATTTTAGGGGGGAAAAATGACAGAAGTCAGGGCTGGAGGCAGCCTCCATGTGATGCCCCTGCAGGAGATCCTCGAGGGGGTGGAACGACGCACCAAGACGGGAACCCTGCGGGTCACCCGGGGGCAAGTCGAGAAACGCTTCTTCCTCCTGGAGGGGCAGGTTGCCTTCGTCACCTCAAATCTTCCGGGGGAGCGCCTGGGCGAATACCTGGCCTCCAGCGGTTGTCTCGACCTGGAGCGAATGGAAACGCTCCTGGCGGAAAGCCGCCGCCGCGGGGCGCCCTTCACGGGGGATCTGCTGGGGGAGAAGGTCTTCGAAAAGCTGGAACTCGAGTCGGCCCTCTCCCGGCTGGCGGTTCTGGCCCTGGCCGAAGCCCTGACTTGGCCCGACGGAGAATTCGAGCTCAACACCCAGGTTCCGGCCAAGGTTCTCAGCGGCCCTGTTCAGATCCGGATCGGCAATGCCCTGGCCCGGGCCCTGCAGTGGAACCAGGCCGAGGGTATTCAGGGAGTCCGCTGACAGGGGGCCGCTCCTCCGGAAGGAAACCATTGACAAGGCCGCGCGGGCCATGATAAGCAAGAAGCCCACGGGAGAATGCATGATGACCGGCAAGGAAACCAGAGTGATGGGCATGGCAGCAGC